>JBBSOM010000150.1:0-6582 GCA_038259715.1 Longimicrobiales bacterium | reverse complement strand
TCAGGCCTTCGCGGTGTTGCTGGCCGAGAAGCTACCGCAGCTCCTGGCCACCTCGGTGCAGGCGGTGAAGGGCGTCGATATCGACAAGGTCGTGGTCATCGACAGCGGGAGCGGAACCGGCACGAGCAGCGCGATCAACCAACGCGTCCGCGGCGCCATGGGAACCGTGGAAGCCGTGTCCGCGGCCGTGGGCCTGGACATCGGACAGATCCTCCAGAATGCCGCGACCCGGCTCGCCCCCGCGCCACGACGCGCGGAAGACGAAGAAGCAAGAGGGCAAGGGTAGTGACGGCCGGAGACGGTGCCTAAGCAAACGCGGCGGAACGCTTCCCGCACGATCGGGCGGCTCCGAGTATCGGGCCGCGATCGAGACATTAATCTGCCAGTTCAGCCTCGCGTTCCCAGAAACGCAGGTCGCGGCAAAGCGCCACGAAATCCGTCGCCGCATGGTCGTCGAGCTTCATCATTCCGCCGTCCATCTCGTGTGCTATACCGGTCGCCTCGAAGAGCGGCAAGGATCCCGCGCTCCACGCAATAAACTTTGCGTGCGCGTACGCATCGCTGACAAAATCCCGTGCGGGCTTGTTCCGTGCAATGATCTCGCCCTGTTCGCGCGGCATCACGAGAGCTACGGCGTCAAAAATCACCGATGGCCCCCCGTCAATCGTTTCATCTGCCGGCCTCATCGTCCCGTCCGACAGCTTCGCGCCGAAGACATGCGGCGCAACGATGGCGACCATCGCCCCCTCTGCCTTGAACGTCTCTTCCAGCGCCTTGACCAGATCGGCGTCCGCACCGTCCGTCACGAAAAGACCGAGCTTTCGTCCCGCGAAACTGTTCGGACCGTTCTTGAGGATGCTCAGCGCGTCCGAGGGAGGCAGGTCGGTGATAGGTTCACGAGCGGGTGTCGCAGCGGTCGGCATGTCTGTCACGCCCAACCCTCTCGCCACCATGCTCGCCAGACTGTCATGCACGTTCATCAGGTGACTCAGCATTCGGAGGCGGACTTTCTCGTGATTGCACTTCGACAATTCGAAGGTGTAGGCCGCCGCGATATGGCGCTGCTCAGTTTCGGTCTGGCTGATCCAGAATTGGCGCGCCTGACTGTAGTGATCGGCGAATGTTTCCGAGCGGGTTCGCTGTTTCGTGCCCTCGACCTGCTCGGAAAAGCTGGTAAACCCGATCTCGGGATTCTCGCGCGGCCCGCCGTCCTCACCCCAGCTGTTCGGTTCGTAATTTGCGCGACCCTTGGGATTCCGCATGGCCATATGGCCGTCTTGCTGAAAATGATGCACGGGGCATTTCGGGGCGTTGATAGGAATATGGGTGAAGTTCGGCCCTCCCAGACGTTTCGTCTGGGTGTCGAGATAAGAAAAATTCCGCCCTTGCAGCAGTGGATCGTTGGTATGATCGATTCCGCGGACAATGTTTTGAGTGCAGAAAGCGACCTGCTCGGTCTCGGCGAAGAAGTTGTCGACATTGGCATCCAGCGTCAGCGTGCCAATGAGGCGGACCGGAACCTGTTCCTCAGGGATCAGCTTGGTCGCGTCCAGAATGTCGAACTCGAACTCATCCGCGAAATCGTCGTCGAACACTTGAATGCCCAGATCCCACTGTGGGAAATCGCCTGCGTCGATAGCATCCCACATGTCGCGGCGGTGGAAATCAGGATCCGCGCCGTTGATCTTGACGGCCTCGTTCCACACCACCGATTGAAGCCCCTGCCGGGGCTTCCAATGGAACTTTACGTAATGCGATTTGCCCTCCGCGCTGACCAGCCGGAATGTGTGGACGCCGAACCCCTCCATGAAGCGGAATGAACGCGGGATCGCGCGGTCGGACATCTGCCACACGGTCATGTGCACCGCCTCCGGCGAGAGGGATACGAAATCCCAGAAATTATCGTGCGCCGATTGCGCCTGCGGAAAGCCGCGGTCCGGTGCCTCTTTGACCGAGTGGATGAGGTCGGGGAATTTTATCGCATCCTGAATGAAAAAGACCGGGATATTGTTGCCCACTAAATCCCAGTTGCCTTCCTGCGTGTAAAATTTGGTGGCGAAGCCACGTACGTCGCGGGCTAAGTCAAACGATCCTTTGTTGCCTGCCACCGTGGAAAACCGGGTGAAAGTCGGCGTCTTCTCGCCCACCCGTTGAAAGATGTCGGCGCATGATAATTCGGGGATCGCCTCGGTCAGCTCAAAATGGCCATGCACGCCGTAACCCCGCGCATGGACTACACGCTCGGGGATACGTTCGTGGTCGAAGTGAAAGATCTTCTCCCGCATAACGTGATCTTCCAAAAGAACCGGTCCGCGCGCGCCTGCGGTAAGCGAATTTTGATCGTCCGCTACTGGGCCGCCTTGCGCCGTGGTCATGGTATCGTCCCGGGACTTCGTTTGCTGCCGGGGCGCACCACCTTCATCGAGATCAGATTCGGGCACAGTGCCTTCCTTATTCATTGGATTCACTTGAGTGCGCCTCTTCGCAGGGTGTATCTCGGAGCGCCAAACTCGCGCGCGAGGAAAGGCAGCTTGGCACACCTGAGGAAACGGTCCCAAACTGCTAAGTTCAGATAATTCAACCACGCGAACAGGTGAGATCCCAGCCATTGGCCGCGAGGTCACGAAAGGCCTTGGCTTGCCGTCAAGGTACACCCTCTTTCGTTGGATTTCAACGATTCGCTTGGTGTGAGGGCGGGGGCTTTCGAAGCGAGGGCCGGCCCTCGGACGCTCCGTTTTCGTGTCTGCGCCCGCGGCAGCTCGCGAACCCGGTGGAGGCGGTCCAAAGCGTCGACCCCGGAAGGGGCGCCGCTATCGACAAGGTCGTAGTCATCGATGGAGGGAGCGGCATGTGGGTTCCGGAGGGCGCCTCAGCAGACGCGGAAAGGCCGTGCTGGCCCTACCGTCCACTTTCCGCTTTCTGGGTCCATGTGATGCTCCGTTGGACGACCAGGGGCAAGACGTCTGCATAGTGGGCCGGCTGGACCTGAACGGATAGCAACGCAACAACCAGAAGCGAGGACCGAATCATCACTCCAACCCTTCCAGCCCCCCAAGCCCCACCGCGTCCAGAAGCTTGAGCGCATTTCGGGTCGTCGCCAGGCCCGGCCGGAGGAGATAGTCGAAGGTGAGCCGGGGTCGGCCGTTTTCGCCCGGCTCGACATCCTCCCGGAAGTGCACGGCGACCGCGGAGGCCTGGAGTTCGGGTGACTCGGCCAACGTCAGGTCGTGCGTGCTGACCGCTCCGATCGCACCACTCGCCACGAGGTGACGGATGACGGCGCGCGCCGCCACCTGCCGCTCGGCCGTGTTCGTACCGTGCAGGATTTCGTCCAGGAGATAGAGGACGGGCGGGCCCTCCTCCGCAGTCTCGTCCACGGCGGCGATCACGTCCCGGATCCGCAGCAACTCGGCCATGAAGAGCGACACGCCCTGCGTGACCGAATCCTCCACGCGCATCGTCGTGCGCACCCGGACGTGGGGCACCTCGAGCGACGCCGCGCACGCCGGTCCACCCGCACCGGCCAACACCACGTTGGCTCCGATCGCACGCAGCAAGGTGCTCTTGCCGGACATGTTCGAGCCCGTGACCAACAGGAAGCCGCCGGGCGGGCCCACCTCGACGTCATTGCGCACGCAGGCGGCCGGTACGAGCAGAGGGTGGCCGAGCGCCCTTGCGCGCACCACGGGAGGGCCGGCGTTGGCGGCGGCGAAGGTCGGAAAGCACCAATCCGGGTGGTCGTGCGCCGCGGTCGCCAGGGCAGAGAGCGCTTCCCACCGTCCGAGCGCGTCGAGCCACCCCCGCGCGGCGGCTCCGGAGCGCCGACGCCACCCGTCCAGCGCGACGCCCAGATGCAGATCGAGCAGCAGGACCGGCGCGGCCATCGCGTACACCAGGTTGTCACGGCTGGACAGCGTGTCGACCCAGCGCGCCAGCCGACGAAGCTCCCCGGACGCCGGCGTCGCTTGGCCGCCGAGTGCCTCACGGATGCGCAGGAGGTACGGCGCCGTCCACTGGCCCGACTCGACCTGTTCGATCTGGGCGACGTACGCGTCCAGGGAGGCCCCGCTCGCCTCCACCATCCCCAACTCCTCGTGGACGCGCGACCGTAAGCGGCGGAGCACCACGATCTGCGCCAGGGCCGGCACGATCCAGAAAGGTGGCCAACCCAGCACGACCTGGCCCACGACGAGGAGGACGAGCGTCGCGGGCAACATCCAGGCGGACACGTGCGCCCACCCGGGCAGCCAGGGCGGCGTTTCCGCCCATGCGAGAAACGGCTCGAGGGCGCCGGCGTCCTCGGGCGTGTTCAGCCTGCCGTGAGCGGCGACCGCCTCCCGCAGTTCGACCTCGGGGGCAAGCTCGCGGACCCCAGCCTGCCGTTCGCTGGATGCCTGCGGTTCGAACGGGTCGAGCAGCCACCCGCGCAGCGTGGCGCGACCACGTTCGGACGTGACCGGCCCCAACAGCCGCAGGAGCGACGCCTGCCCGAGAATATCGAGGTCTCGCGCCGACGGGTGGTCAGACTGGGAATGCCGACGCTCTGTCGGCCGGCGCGGGCCCTCCGCCGTGGTGTCGCCGCGCTCGGAGGCAGGCAACGCCTGGTCGAGCTCCGACCAGTTCCGGGTGAGCCGAAGCGTCCCCTCCCGCGCCAGACCGCGCAGCGTCTCGTGCCAGCGCTGCCTCCGGCGCACGCGGCGATGCACGGAGATCTCGAACAGGAACGCGACTCCCAGCACGAAGGCCACGGCTTGAGCCGCGCGTTCGGCGGCGCCCGTCCAGGGATCGGCCAACACAAGGGCCGCCCCGGCCGCGAGGAACGTGACCACGCGCACGGTACCGATCCGGAGGGAGGCGCGTCGCGCGCGCTCCACTTCGGCGGTGTGCTCCGCTTCACGGCGGAGGTACTCCGCACCCGGATCGGCGCCCGGATCGCCTCCCGTCACCTCACGGGCCCCGTGAGCACGTCCTCCACTTCGGTCAGGACGGCCTCGAGCTCTTCGGGCGTGTGATCTCCCATGTGTCCGATACGGAACGTACGCTCCTTGAGCGCACCGTATCCGCCTCCTATCACCCATCCCCGCACGCGCATGGCCTCCACCACCGCCGGACCTCCGATGCCACCCGGCATCTCGACCGCCGTCACCGTGGGCGAGCGGGAGCCGACGGGCGCCATGACCCGCACATCCACCCCGCGCTCTTCACGGAGATGGTCGACCCACGCCCACGTAAGCTCCGCCATCGCGCTGTGCCGCGCCCAGCGGACGGGCATCGTCTCCCTGACGATGTCGGTAAGCTGGCGGCGGAGCGCGTAAAAGAGCGTGAGCGCCGGGGTGGTGGGGGTCTGGAGCTTCTCCAGATTCTCCTCGAACGCGACCAGGTCGAAGTAGACGCCCTTCCCCTTGGTCGCTCGTGAGCGCTCCATCATGCGCTCGGAGGCGACGCCGAACGCGAGCCCCGGCGGCAGTGCCAGCGCCTTCTGCGAACCGGTCAGCGTGAAGTCGAGGCCCCACGCGTCGGCATGCACTCGAGCGCCGCCCACCCCCGTGACCGAGTCGACCAGCACGAACGCACGTTCCGACGCCCTCCGCACCGCCCGCGCGATGTCCGCGACCGGATTCAGCACGCCGGTGGACGTCTCCGAGTGGACGACCGTGACCGCGTCGTACGCCGCCGAAGCGACGGCGCCGGCAACCTCGTCGGGGTCGTGCGCCCGCCCCCACGGAACCTCCAGGCGGTCGACCTCGAGGCCACATGCCTCCGCGATGTCCCCGTACCGCTCGGAGAAGGCGCCGTTCACGAGCGCGAGCACGCGGCCGGAAGCGCCGTTGCGCACGGACGCCTCCATCAGCCCCGTGGCCGACGACGTGGAAACCAGCACGGGCCGCTCCGTGTCGAAAACGACGCGCAATCCGTCCTGCACGTCCCGCATGAGGGCCACCATGTCCGGGCCCCGGTGTCCGATCATGGGGCCTACCTGGGCTTCCAGGATCTCCGGGCGAACCCCGGTCGGCCCGGGCAGGAAGAAGCGGCCGAACGGCGGAGCCGGGGGAGCGGGCGAGGCAGCCGTAGTCGTCACGCGTGATCCCGCCACGCGTCCCGCCACCTCGTGTAGCGGACCGTGACGATTCCGCCCTGATCCAGCACATCGAGCCCGCCGGCGTCCCGGTACACTTCGCGGTAGAAGACGTGGGAGACCTTCGCCTGGATCATCAGCTTGGCGCATAAAACGCACGGGCTCGCCGTGACGAAGACCACCTTGTCCGGGACCTCACCGCGCGCCTTCACCAGCGCGTTCTGCTCCGAGTGGATGCACCCGCACTTGCCCGCCTCCTCGGAGTCACACCGGTTTGGGAAGCCGCGCGCGTTGCCGTTGTAGCCGATGGCCAGCACGTGCTCGAGATCCGCGTTGGTGATGACCGTGCCTACCTGGAGGCGCGCGCACGTGCTCCGCTTGGCGAGTTCTTCGGCCATGCGAATGTAGACCTCGTACAGGGGCGGACGCGTGAACGAGTCGACGGCGGCCACGAAGTCCTCAGGCACCTGAACCACGTTGAGCGGGTGCCGGTTCTCGGGCACGCC
>JBBSOM010000149.1:0-6589 GCA_038259715.1 Longimicrobiales bacterium | reverse complement strand
GCCGCCGACGTCTTCCTGAGTGTGGTCAACACCGCCAGTTCATCGGTCTTCGAAGGGATCGCCGACACGGGCATGGCCATGATCGGGTGGGACGACACGGACGACGATCGTATCCAGTCTCTCCTCAACCGGTACCGCGCCGGCATCGGTACGGGCGCGGCATGGCGGCTGCACGCGCTCGCGCAGGACCGGGGCCAGGTCACCGACTGGCTGCGCGGCCAGGCCCTCGTGGGCGGCGACGGTTGGGTCGAGAACCGGATCCGCTTCATCGCCGCGGCGAGCCGGGCGGTTCTGATCTGGTCGTACTGGTGGGGTGAAGCCTCTGTCGCGCCGGTGTGGGCGCGCGTCGCCAAGGCCGACCGTGCCCCCTTCGTGCGCTACCTGTACGGGCGTATGCACTCGGTCCAGAGCGTGCGGATGTATGGCGGGGGGTAGAAGCGCCTCGCGCACGCTCCTGACGGCGCTCATGGCCACGGTCGGGATGGCGCTGACCGGATGTGCCGGGTCGAGCGACGGGGCGCCCGGCGCAGCCGGGAAGAAGATCCTGCGCATCGCCTACGACCGCGAGATCGACGTCCTGAACCCGTTCACCAGCCAGAATCTGGTGGACATCGAGTTCAGTATGATGGAAGGGCTCATCACCACCGACGAACACAACACCTACATCCCCGTACTCGCCAAAGAAATACCCACAGAAGCGAACGGCCTGGTGGTGCACAACGCGGACGGCACGGTGGACATGACGTGGCCGCTGCACGAGAACGTGCGCTGGCACGACGGCGTGCCCTTCACCAGCAAAGACGTCTGCTTTACATGGAAGTTCGTGTCGAGCCCGAACTCGCAGGTCTACAACCGCGACCAGTACCTCGGCATCATCCGCTGCTCGACGCCCGACGACCACACGGTCGTGTTCCGGTGGAATGGAGTCTACGGGTACTACGATGGACTGTTCGAGGCGGTGCTCCCGGAGCATGTGCTCGGCGGCATGACGACCGAACAGATCGTGAACTACCAGCCCTTCAATCGGGGAGAGAAGACGGTCGGCACGGGCCCGTTCAAGTTCGTCGAGTGGAAGGCCGGCGAGTACATCCGGGTCGAACGCAACGACGACTACTGGCGCGGCCCCCGGTACCCGGCCATCGACGAGATCGTCTGGGCCTTCATCCCCGACGCCAACACGCGCCTCAACGCGATGCGCTCCGCGCAGTACCACTACGGGCAGATCCTGCCTACTCAGGTCGCGGAGGTGCGCGGGCTGAAAGGCTACGAGGTACACCTCGTCAGTTCGAACACGTTCATGCACCTCGATCTGAGCGTGAACACGGACCAGGGGCGACTGCTGTTCTCGGACCCGAAGGTCCGCCTGGCGCTCTTCCACGCCATCGATCGCGACGCGATCGCCGGCAAGCTCATGCAGGGCACCGTCGAGGTCGCGGACTCCCCGATCAACCCGACCAGTCCCTACCATGCGGACGGCATCCCGAAAGTCACGTTCGATCCCGAGCTGGCGGGACGTATGCTCGACGAGGCCGGATGGGTGCGCGGCTCCGACGGGATCCGCGCCAAGGACGGCCAACGCTTCTCGTTCACGATGATCAACCGCGCCGGGAGCGCGGACCGGATCTCGGTCGCGCAGGTCATCCAGGCCCAGTTGAAGAGCATCGGCGTCCAGGTGGACTTCGAGACGCTGGAGAGCGCCGCGTGGACGCAGCGCTGGCGGACGGGCAAGTGGGAGGCGGTGGTGAGCGCCTGGTTCTTCCCCGCCGACCCCAGCCTGACCGGCACCTACGCGTGTGACGGACCGAACAACATGACCGGCCTCTGCGACCCGACTCTGGATTCTATCATGGTGGAGTCCGACCGCCACCTGACCCTCGCCGACCGCAAGCCGCTTCTGGATTCCGCGCAGGTTCGTCTGGAAGAGACCGCGCGCACGCTCCCGCTCTACTACAACGTGATCCCCCAGATGGTGAGCACCCGCGTCGAGGGCTTCCGACCCAGCGGCACGAACTTCGGCAGCTTCTGGAACCTCTGGGAGTGGGAACTACGGTAGGAGGGGGCACGTAGTAACTTTGCCATGGCTGGGCTCCGCGGCGCAGGCCGTACCCGCCGGTTGGTCGGCATCCCACCCCGGGTTCCACCGAGGAACGAATGAGCCTCAAGAAGCTCCTGTTGGTCGGCACGCTCACGGCCGCGAGCGGTTGCTACACGTATCTGCCTGCTCCTCCTTCCGGGGTGAGCCCCGGCACCCCGGTGCGGATACGTCTCACCGCCGACCAGGCCGAGGCATTCGTGCCGCAGCGCCTCACCGCCGATCGCGATCTCGACGGCACACTTCTGGAGCGCACCGACGGAAGCTTGCTGGTGGAGACTCCGGTCGGCCGCAACGACGCCGAGCGCGGCATGAGTTCCCTCATGCAGAAGCTGACCGTACCCGAAGGGGGCATCGTCGAGATCGAGCAGCGCACGCTGAACAAGGGGCGCACGGGCCTCGTGATGGCGGGCGCCGCCGTCGTGGCCGGCGTCGTCCTTACGCTCAGGTCGCAGGGCGGCCGCGGGGGACCTGACCAGCCGCCGGGCGGCGGCAACCAGGAAGCCCGGCGCGTGCCTGTCTTGAGGATTCGCCTGCCGCACTGAAGGGAGCGCTTCGGGCGGGGACAATCCGCCCGCTGCAAGCCCTCTGCAAAGCCCACGCTCCAAAACGACCCAGACGAAAAATCGGCCCCGCCCGGATTAATCCGGACGGGGCCGACCTTCTGGGGGGAACGAGTCTCGTCCCCCCCTCCGGTCGAGGGGCGCCAACGCGCCCCTTCCCTCACCCGCCCGGCTGAACCGGGATGTTCGGGTTGGCTTCCCGCTCACCCTTTGGGATCGGGTAGCACAGGTTCTGCTTCGCGTCGAGGTACGATGCCGCGGCGCCGGCCTGTTCGAGTTGGTCCAGCGCGCCCGGCGTCCCGTCGGCCTTCCAGCGATACAGATCGCCCATACGCCGACCCTCGAGCCACAGCTCGATGCCGCGCTCGCGCTTGAAGTCGGCCCACGCTTCGTTGAGGTCGGCCGGCGTCCACAGCGGAACATTGAGCGCGGCCCGACGGACGTTGACGATCGTCATCGCGCCCGCGAAGTCGCCGGAGTTGAGCTTGTTCTCGGCTTCGATCAGACGCATCTCCCACCCCGACGACAACCGGATGTCCGAGCCCCGCTCAGCAAACTTGAGCTGCCGGTAGAACGGGACCCGGTCTCCCACAAGACCAACGGATGCGTCACCGAGCTGGCCGGTGTCCACCCACGGCACTCGGGGATCCTGCGTGTCGGTGTAGTAGTCCTGGTATACCGTGTTCCACACGGTGATGGCCCGGTACGGTTCGTCCGCGCCCCCGAAGTAGAGCCGGTTGTATTGCTCCTGCTGGCCGTCCTCGTAGCGCGCGTTGAGCACGAACGTCGAAGGCACCTGGGCGGCATCCGACACCGCACCGGCCCAATCGCCCAGATCGACACGGACGGACGCGCGTCCCGCCGTCGCGGCCGTCTTCACGTCGGCCAAATCCGGGTTGGAGCCCGCCGTCTCGATGGTCCTCGTGAACCACTCTTCAGCGCGCTGGAGCAACTCGGTCCGGCTCACGATCGGCCCACCGTCGATGGCTCCCTCACACCAGTTCTCGCCGAGCATGCGGCTGGCGTAGGCGGCCCACAGGGCAGCCTCGGCGGCAGGCTGGTATCCGGTCACACCGCCTTCCACATTGTCCACGAAACGCTGGTACCCGTTCTCGCCACTCGCGCGCGCCCGCTGGACCTCGTTCCAGGGGTCGGTCACGTGCTCGTCGTCATAGATCAGACGACCGTTCTGCTGCTCGATGGAAATCCCCCAGTTCGAAGTCGAGCCGGACGGAAAGAGCTCCCGTGTCACGGCGGACGTGGTATACGTCACGTCGCTCAGCGCCTCGAAGAGCTCTACGGCCGCGCCGTTAGCAACGGCCTGGTGCGCTTTCGGGTTGTTCAGAAAGGCGTCCGGGGTCGGACCCGGGTTGGTCACGTCGAAATTACAAGCGGCAACGGAGACAGCCAGGAGGGCCGCCACTCCCAGCCGCGTCAGCGTTCGAGGCATGCTGGAATCTCCCAATTCGATGGATTGAAGTCTCGTCGCGCGGCGCATCAGAACACCACCCGAAGCGACGCCACGAACGATGCGGCCGGGGGAATGTGCTCGGTGATACCCGGGTTCTGGTTGTTGAAACCATCGTTCTGAACCATCTCGGGATCGAAGATCGGGAAGTCCGAATTCCGCCAGCGATACCAGTTCTGGGCCGACAAGGTGAGTGTGCTGTTCGCGCTACCCGGGAGGAGCTCGCCCAGCGGAATGCGGGCGGTCACGTCGCGGAGCTTGAAGAAGTCCGCCTTATGGATGGTCGTACCGCGCTGATAGAAGCGGCTGTCGCAGCTGTAGCGCATGCTGGCCGGTGTGTCGGCGCCGTTGCCGGCGTCGGTGAACGAGTAGTAGTCGGCACACGTCGGCCACCGGATGTTCCGGTTCACGCCCTCGTTGGTCGGACCGTCGAGAATGTAGGCCCCGCCCTGGTACTCACCGCGGGCCGACAACTCGATGCCGAGCGGCATGCGCAACGACACGTTGCCGCCGATGACACGGGTCGGCTGCTGGGGGCCGAGCGGGACGTCGAGCTGGTAGCACGACTCGTCGGCCGCCGGTGCCGGGTTCACCTGATCCACGCACTTGATCGGATCGACCTTCAAGTCACCGTTGTAGACCTTCACGCCCCGGATGAGCGTGACCGGGGACCCTTCCTGGATCCATCCCGTGTCCCCATCGAAGGGCGGCGAACCACCCAGCGACAGCACCTTCGTATGGTTCGTGTAGAGGTTCGCGCCGAGGGTCAGACCCCAGGACTCACCGTCCACCACGACGCCAGTCACGTTCAGTTCGACGCCCTTGTTCTCGATCTTGCCCACGTTCTCCTGCTGCGAGAGCGCGAAGCCCTCCGAAGCTGGGTGCCGCACATTGAACAAGGCATCCGTCGTCTTCTGCTGGTACCACGTGAAGTCGGCGCTCAACCGGCTGCTGAAGGCCGACCAATCGAAGCCGAGCTCCTTCTCGCCCGTCCGCTCGGGACCGAGGTTCGGGTTGCCCAGGTTGTTCGGCAGATACGACGGCTGCCCACCGTAGCCGATGGCCGTCCATGTGCGCACGGCGTCGAAGGTGCCCGGAGCGCGGCCGGACTGGCCGTACGCGGCCCGCAGCTTGAGCGAGCCGAATGCGTCGTTCCAGAAGTCCTCGTCCGAGATCACGTACGAACCGGAGATCTTCGGATAGGTCTGCAGACCCAGCGCGGACCCGAAGGCCGAGTTGCCATCGACGCGAGCACCAATCGTTACGAAGTATCGGTCTTTGACGTTGAATAGGGCCTGCCCGAAGAAGCCGGCCGTGACGATCCGGACGCGTTGCTCCCAACCGAGGCGGTTGGCACCGGCATCAACATCGGGGTCACCGGGGCCCGCGAAGTCCGCACCCTCGGCCTGCACCACGCGCGTATCCTGGGTGATGCTCTGACCTCCCGCGGACAGGCTCACGGAAGAGCTCTCGTTCACCGCCAGCTTGTAGCTCGACACGAGGTCGAGCGTCAGCGTAGAATAGTTACCCGATGATGTGTACAGCTTGCCCCCGGGCACCTGGCGGTAGCCGTAGGGACGGAGAAACCGGTTGTCCTGCAAAGCGTCATCGTAGCCCAGCGTGACTTTGTTGGTGAAGTCGGCGTTGGGCTGATAGTTGACGGTGCTCCCCAGGATGAAGTGGTCGAGCCGCGTACGGACATCCTGGTCGAGCACCAGACGGATCGTGTCGGGATTGCCACTCGCGAAGTAGTTCCGCTCACGGCGGAACGCATTCAGCGTCAGTCCCTGCGCGTTGTTCCCGGCGGGTGTGTTCTGGATGTCCGAACGGGTGTAGGCGGAGGTCACCTGCACGGTCAAGTCGGAGGTCGGCGTGAACGTGAAGTTCCCCCGGACGCCGGCCTTCTTCTCGTCGTCTAGCGGGAGCACGCCTTGATTCCCATTGTATTCGCCAGAAATGAAGTACTGCAAGGTCTGGGCGCCTCCAGCCACGGACAGCGAGTACTTCTGGCGATACCCGGTGCGGAGATACGGGTCCATGTTCATGTACTTGTAGGAGTAGCCACCTCGCGGCACGCTGATGAGCGTCGAGTCGCCGACAGGCCGCACATCCACATCCGGCGCGAATGGGAGCAGCTTGTTGAGGCCCTGGTCGATCTGCATCGTCCAGCGCGGTGCGCCCGAGGAGCCCCGCTTCGTGAAGATCTGGATCACGCCGGCCGCGGCTTCGGTGCCGTACAGTGTGGAGGCGGCCGAGCCCTTCAATACCTCGATCCTGTCGATGTCGGCAGGGTTGATGTCGTCCAGAGGCGAGGCCGTCACATTGCCCCCACGCCCAGCGCTTTCCGTGGGGGAGACGTTACGCGCATACGCGCTGCTGCGCATGCGCACCCCGTCGACGTAGATCAACGGCTGGTTCGACTGCGACACCGACACCGCGCCGCGCAAGCGGATCTGGGCTCCCGAG
>JBBSOM010000148.1:0-6596 GCA_038259715.1 Longimicrobiales bacterium | reverse complement strand
TCCACGTGCAGCGGCTGCTGCTCCCTCTTTCGGATCCGGCGAAGCCGGGGGAGCTGGTTGGGCGGATCTTCGAGGCGAAGACACGCAAACCGATCGCCGGCGCCGATGTGGTGCTGAAGGAGACGGGACAACGCACCGTCACCAACCCGCACGGCTATTTCTCACTGGGCGAGCTTCCCTGGGGCATCTATACGCTCGACGTCACGAACCTCGGGTACGGTGAGCGCACTGTGGCGGTGCGCGTCGCGGGTGACCTGACGCAGATCGCGGAGATTGCGCTCTCCGACGAGGCGCTCGAGTTGGAGGGCTTCGCATGTGGGACGCTTCAGAGGGGCTGAACTTCGTGCGAGACACTCCTCAAGAGTGGAGCTCTCGCCACCCACGGATGCTGTTTCCGGACCTACCCGCCCAGAGCTACGCGGACGGCGTTTTCAACCATGGGCGCATACGCGGCATCCTGGGGATGCACGGTGACCTCGAAACGGGATCGGTCACCCTGACGATCGAGAAGCCGCGATGAAGGATCGGGCCACGCCGAGGACCAAGGGCAGAGGAGGGCCACCGCGGTGATCCGCTCCATCACGTCGGCGGGATTCGAATCGGCCGCCACTACCAAGGTGAACGTGTGCGACCGTGTGGCACGCTCATCGGGGGTGCTCTCGAGGGCGGACGCTCCCAGCACGGTGTACGGCAGACGCAACAGGCGCCCATCTTCGGCTTCCACCTCGGCAGAACGAAGACCCAGGCTGACAATCCGGCCCCGCGAGGTCCCGAAGGTGAGATGTCCACCCTTTTTCAGGGTTCCCTCCGCCCGCAACACGATCCCGCTCCCCCAATCGGAGAGCGCGTGGCGCCCCGCCCACAGAGCCGCCAGGAAGACGCCGATGGTCAGCAACCTCCATGTGGGCGCGTCGGCACGATAGACGATCTCTATGGCCAGAAGCAGTCCGACCACCACGATGAGCGCCTGCGCCGACCCAACCCACCGCTGGACGGCCGCCTCCAGGCGACCGTCGCGCGGCAGGACCCGGTCCAGCCGGCTCGAGACGAACAGGAGGGCCGCGACCACGACCACCAGGAGTGCGACAGAAAGACCGGGGTGAGACGGGAGCGCAGGCATCACAATACCCCTCTCGTTTGCAGGTCGCGGCGCAGGTCCGGCTCCATGTACCGGCTCAGCCTCAGGGCTCCCCCTGCTTCCTCGACCATTCCGCATCTCCGCAAAGCAGCGATTTCGGCGTCGAGCTCCTGGGGCTCCACTTCCATGGTGCGGCGCACCCCGTCCGGAGACACCCTGCGGTGGACCATAAGGGTGGCCAGGAGCGCGCGCTGTTGGGGCAGAAGGTCGCGGAGCGCGCCGAGGCGGGGCGTTTCGACAGTCTCAACGTGGACGGCATCCTGCTCCAGGAGCGTGATGGACGCGATCCACGACTGGAGCGACTCCCCGACGTTCCCGTGGGTCCGGTCGAAGAGCTGATTGAAAAAGCGCGCCATCCTCCAGTCGGCCAGGCCGTGGGTGGGACGCCCATCGACCGTCAGCCCCATGCCCGTCGACCGATGACGGATCAGGACGATGTCCCGGAGCGCCTCCGCCGAGAACGGCTCGAGGTGAATACTGCCCAAGAAGCGTTCCTCGAAGCGCACCAGGCGGCGCAGCAGGCGTTCGCCGACGGTCGTCACCGACACCACGAACAAACAGCGTCCACCAAAGCGATCGATGAGCCCCAGCAGGCGCTCCACGACCTCGAGGCCTCCGCCGTGCCTCTCCCACCACAGGTCCAGGTCGTCCACGACGACCATCGTCCCGATCGGCAGTTGCGCCAGGGTGGCCTCCACGTCCCCGTCGCTTCCAAGAGCGTGCCGGAGATGGTCCTCGAACGTGGCGAGCTTCGCTGTCGCGTGCGGCGGTGGCACGACCCGAAGCACCTGTGAGCGCACCTGCCGCTGTGCGAGACGGGCGACCAGGCTGCTCCTGCCCGATCCGGGATCTCCCGTGATCAGCAACCCACCCTCGTGCCCCCGTTGGAACCGGGCGAGGGCTCGATCCACCTGGGCTTCCGCACGCGGCCTCAGTACCCAGAAGTCCCGGGTGGCCACGGCGTGCTCCAGAAACAACTGCCTGTAGTAGAACGGCAGATCGGAGACCACGCCTGTTTCGGGCGACACGGCCTCGACCAGGCTCAGCAAGCGATCCACCCCCGTCCGTCCGGCACGCTCGCCTGCCCTCAGCCTCTCGCTGAGGATCACTCCGCGGCTGCGGCGATACCAGACACCCACCAAACGTCGGGCGACGGCGCTTCGGCCTCGGGAGACGAGTTGATCGGCGGAACGCAGCCACGGGGTCCCCACCCCGGGCCTGCGAGCATTTCCAACCCCCTCGGCCGCGACGGCACTGGCGACCAGATGCGGCTCGACCCCGCGGAGTCCGGCCGCGGCGCTGTCCGACACGGACTCCAGCGCTTCGGCGATCCGCTCCGTCGCCTCCCGAAGACGCGAAGCGCCGCGGGTCAGGATCGATCGGAGAGACCCCTCCATGCCGGGCTGAACCTCCTCCGTCGACGCGTAACGGACCAGACGCGACACGTCGTTGGCGGTCTCGACACCACGCGCGCACGCCGCTCCCAGCCCCAACAACTTCGGCTCCAGAGGCGTGACCAGCGTGGTCTGGAGGCGGTAGTCCACCGTCGCGCGGGGCGCGATGCGGCGTATGTCCACCGGCTCCAGAACGTCCAGGGACGCGCTTCCTCCAAGGTCGAGCGCGACATCCCACTCCTCGGGAACGTCTTCGAGAGCACCCCGCAATTCATCGACGAGGGCCTTCACCACCGCTTCGCCGTCGAGGCCCGTGCTCACGTCGGGACGCGCCAGCGCATCCCCAGGGTCGGGCGACTGCCCCCGCTGGGCGACGAGAATCTCCATGGCCTTGAGGCCCCGCAGCGTGGTATCGACGTCGATGCGTACGTCCTGGATCGCGCGATCGAGCACGACCTCCATGCGATGGCGGGCCCCGCGCAGGCGCACCTGAAGCTCCGCGTCGGACAGGCGCAGCCTCTGATGGGTATGCCAGGCAGCGCCCACGTCGCGCAGGCGATGGAGCAGTTCCTGACTTCGACCGCCGGCCCGCCGGCCCGCGCCGCCCCGGTCCCCCGTCAACGCACGCACCCACGAAGAGAGCGACTCGGAAACGCCCGTTCGCACCGCGGCGAGGCTGGCTCCGCGATCCTGGTCCAGGCTGCCAAGCAGCGTCCGATCCAGAGCCTCCAGGGATTCCCGTTCTCGCTCGAGTACGGCGCGGGCCTCGGGCTCGGAACAGTCCAGTTCCAGGGCCATCCGATCCAGGGAATCCGCCAGCGCGGCCTGAAGTCGAACCGCCGCATCGACCCGGGCAGCCGTTCTGCGGTCGAAGCGGCGCACCGTCTCGGCGAGGTGTTCGAGCAGGTCCGGCAGCAGGTCGCCCTCGAAGCTGGACCGCAGGCGCACGCCGCGGCGGACCTCTCCCTGCCCGGCCCCTGTCCGCACCGGGAGCTTGGCCGGCAGATTCTCCAGGGTGCGGGCCGTCAGGCCGATCGCGGAACTCAACGCCCGCGCTTGGGACTCGAGCGTCTCTCCCCGAGCGCCCGACAGGATCTCCCGACCGCGAAACAGCAGGTGCGCGGTCTCGCGGTCGAGGACGCGGGAACGCCGGGGTCGGTCGGCGCCCAGGAGCGACCGCTCCAGATTGGAGAATGCGCCCCGAACGAGGTCGGCGGTTTCCGTGACCAGCGCGGCTCCCAGTCCTTCGGCCACGGCCAACTCGCGCTGGAGTTCGGAGGCGGACGCCCGGAGGATCACCTGCAGGCGCTCGACCTCGTCCCTCAGGACGCTATCGTCCCCCACGAGATCGGTGGCGTCGATGTCGACCGCCTCGGCGCTACCGTCCGGGAGAACCCGCGCCTCTTCCGTGAACGCACCAAGGGACAACTCCTCGAACGAGCTGGACGCGCGCAGGAGGAGCACGGTGCCGATGGTGTCGATGATCTCGTTGGTTTGATGGACGAAGCCCTCCGACGATAGCCTACCCGCTTTGGGCAGACCGATCAGGGTCAGGTCCGCGGCGCCCGACACCCTCCGCACGGCTTCCGCGAACGTCTCACCGGGTGTCGCCTGCACCACCTCCACCGAGGCGACCAGCCGTTGAGCGTCGATCACGCCCTGAAGCGAATCACGCAGTGCCCCCGCGAAGGCGGACTCCCCCTCGTGCCATTTCAGGAAGCGCACACTCGCCCGTCTCCATGGGTCTGCAGAGCTCAGGAAGCGTATCAGAGCCAGGGCCAGACTGGCGTTGCGGCCGCCACCCTCCAACCAGACGTCGATGTCGCCGAACGTCCCGTAGTCGTATCGCGCGTCGTGGTCCAGCACCAGCAGATTGAGGTCCATGTCCACCATCGCGTCGAGGGCGCGATGGAAGCGGTCCGGGGCGCGGTTGTGGCGAGGCCAACCCACGAGGGCCGTATTGGGCTGGACGCCCGCGAAGCCATGGAGGCGGGCCACGTCCACCATGCCGGTATACACGTCCTCGCACGCTACCCGGTGGGTGAAGAAGCCCACGCGGGGGTTCTGGGTCTCGACCCCGACGGGCCGGGAAGCGCGCTCCTCGGCCGGGTGGGGCACCAACTCCACATTCGATACGAGCCCCCGCTTGTAGGCGAGCCAATCGCCCAACCGGCGAAGGTGGCCACGCCGCTCAGCGGAGCCCGCGAAGAGGATGATGTTCGGCCGCCAGTTCCGCTGGTGACTCTGACGCTCCACGAGTCGGCTCAGGGCGATGCGGGACACCGAGGACCACACGCCCTCCCAGGTGTCCCCCGAAGAAAGGGTCAACTGCCTGCGGGCCAGGACGAAGTACAGGATCCCGAGAACCAGACTGGCCCCCAACATGGCCAGCAGATCCAACTGGATCATGACCACGAAGCACGCAGCCGACCCCACCAGGCTCACCCACCCGGGGACCTTGAACTCGGGGCGGAAGTCGGGGCTCGCCCACCGCTCGATGGCGCAACTCAGGTTCAGGAAGCCGTACGTGGTGATGAAGAACATCGACACGATTCTGGCGATGAGGTCCAGTTCCCCGATCAGGATGCCCACCTCGGCGATGGCGAACGTCACAAAGAGCGCGTTGCGCGGCTCGTTGCTGGGGCCGAAACCCTTCCCGAAGAACCGGGGCGTGATCCTGTCCACCGCCGTGGCCTGCAAAATGCGGGGCGCGCCGAGGATACTCCCCAACGCGGACGAAATGGTGGCTCCCCAGACGCCCGCGATGACCAGGGCCGGAAAGCGTGAGATCTTCAACAGGATCGCCGGGTCGTCTCTCAGCGATTCCGCCGAGACCGTGCGCGCCAGGAACGTGGTCAGCGCGATATACACGACCAATCCGACGACGATGGCCAGGATGGTCCCCACCGGGATGGCCTTCTTGGGGTCCTTCAGGTCGCCGGACATGGAGACCCCGGCTTCGAAGCCCGTCACCGCGGGGAAGAAGATCCCGAAGAGGACGATGAAGGGCGTCGTCTGAACCACGGCCACGGTGGCGGTCGCGGTGGGAACGTGCTCGTGCGAACCCGTCAGCACCGAGATCAGGGACAGCGCGATGGCCGCCATGATGTAGAACTGGGTCTTGAGCGCCAACGACGTGCTCAGGAACGTCACCACCGTCACCACGAGGAGCGTGACGGACCCGGCGACCCGGATCATGTCCTTGGTGACGTCGAATCCCCAATAGCTCAGAAAGCTCTCGGAGAACCCGATCACGTAGAGGCTCACACTGAACGAGAGGCCTAAGAAGAGGGCGAGACCCAGCGTGCCCCCGATAGGGAGCCCGAGGCTGCGGGAAATCATGTAGTAGGTGCCGCCGGCCTCGACCTTCTTGTCGGTGGCGATGGACGCCACGCTGAGGCCCGTGGACACCGAGATCACGTGGGCGAGCAGAATGATCCCGATGGTCTCCATCATCCCCGCCTGCCCGATGATGCTGGGTAGACGCAGGTACATGATGACGCCAAGAATGGTCAGGATCGAGGGAGTGAACACTCCCGCGAACCAACCGAACTTGCGTGCCTGAGCCATCATGACCTTGGGAGGGGGGATCCTGTCACACCGCGGCGCAGGCACGCACGGTAGGAGACGCCGGGGCACGGAGCAAGGAGAGCCCGGCGCACCATCCCACTCGCGGCCGGCCGTCTCTCGAGGCATCCAGCCACTCCAACAGCAAACCTAGCCGCGTCCTTTCCACGTCACTGCGCCCCCGCGACCCACGTTCTGCCGGCGTGAATCGGCATTCTGCGTCCCCACCGCCTCATTGCGTGCTCGCAACCGGCGCTCTACCGTGCTTCTCACTCGTGACCGCGGTTGTATCGTCGATAATCGTCGATACCTCCGAGCTTGTCGCTACCGACGGACGCACCGCGCCGCGTGCGGGACCCGGACGACCGCGGCACTGAAGACGACCCACCCATCTCCCATGCCGTCCACCCCGCTCCGCCCCGGCCTCTACGACGCGGTCATCGACGGTGCCCTGCGGCGTCGCATCGAGGCGCTCGGCGCAGAATTCCTCGCGCATG
>JBBSOM010000147.1:0-6722 GCA_038259715.1 Longimicrobiales bacterium | reverse complement strand
TCTTCCAGGCATGCTGCACCGGCAAGCATTTTCCCAAGGCCAAGGTGACGCTGCACAAGGCGGGTGGGGACGCGGCGATCGATTACCTCGTCTACGAGTTCGAGAAGTGCTACGTCCAGTCGGTGAGTTGGTCCGGTGCATCGGGGGGTGGCGAGGACCGGCCTTCGGAGTCGGTCGAGATGGCCTTCGGCAAGGTGACCATCACCTACACGCCGCAGACCGAGACGGGCGCGAAGGGTTCGCCGGTCGTCGCCAGTTGGGACCTCATGTCGGTCTCCAGCTGAGGACGATTCCGTGAGAGCTTCGGCCCTGTACGAGCGAGGCGAGTTGGACGCCGCCATCGACGCGTTGGGGGAGGAGCTCCGGGACGATCCCACCGACGTTCGGCGCCGCACCTTCCTCTTTGAATTGCTCTGTTTCGCGGGAAAGTACGATCGCGCCGAACGCCAGCTCGCGGCCCTGTCTGGAGGGGGAGGGGATGCCGAAATGGGGATCCTGACCTACCGGGCGATCCTGTTCGCCGAGCGAACCCGGCAGGCCAAGTTCGACGAGGGGGACCTTCCCTCCTATGACGGAGGTCCCCCGCCGGTGCGAGGCACGCTGAACGGCAAGTCCTTCCAGGAGTTGACCGACGCCGACCCGCGCGTCGGGGCGCGCCTGGAGATCCACGCTGGAGGACAGTACACCTGGATCCGCTACCAGCACCTGGCGGAGGTCCGGATGGAACCGCCCACGCGGCTTCGGGACCTCATCTGGGCGCCGGCCAACGTGACGACGGGCGCGGATGTTCGCGACGTGGACCTCGGGGAGGTGATCCTGCCGGTGTTGGCCCCGCTGACGTGGCGCCACGAGGACGACGCGGTACGCCTGGGCCGCCAGACGGACTGGACCGACCTCGACGACGAGTTGGCGGCACCGGTCGGACAGAAGCTTCTCGTCGTCGACGGCGAACTGTTCCCCATCCTCGAGTTACGTCACCTGGAGATTCTCGGGCCGTCTGAATCCGCCTCCTGACGTCTCCTGTCATGCCCCTCGATCCGAAACTACGGGACCCCTTCGAGGGTCCGGAGCCCGGCGGGACCAACCTCCGCTACGAGCCCATCTACGATCAGATCAAGGAGGCTCGTACCGAGGAAGCGGATATCCCGCAGGGAGATTGGCGGCGGGAACGCAAGACCGCCGACTGGCCCACCGTGGTCCGACTGTGCACCGAGGTGATCGAGAAGCGTTCCAAGGACCTGCAGGTTGCCGCATGGTTGACCGAAGGCCTGCTGCATCGCGACGGCTTCAGCGGGCTCCGTGAGGGGCTCGCCCTCATGCGCGAACTCCTCGAGCGGTGCTGGGACCACCTTTATCCCGAGATCGACGACGGCGACCTGGATTTCCGGGCGGCCCCCGTGGAGTGGGTGGGGAACTACCTGGACATGGCGGTCCGCAAGGTCCCGCTGACCCGGGAGGAATACGGATACCTGGACTACCGGGGGGCCCGGGACCTGGGGTACGAAAAAGAGGTGGAGTCGCAGCCTCAGCGGAGGGAGGCTCGGCAACAGGCCATTCGCGACGGAAGGCTGACCTCCGAGGAATTCGACGACGCCTTCAGCCAGACGCCCAAGAGTTTCTACACGGTGCTCGTGGCGGACGTGGAGGGATCCCTTTCGGCGGTGGACCAGCTCGACGAAGTCGCGGGAGAGCTCTTCGGCGATGCCGCCCCGACGTTCCGGAAGCTGCGCGACGGGCTGAACGACGTCCACAAGGCGGCGACGAAGCTCCTGGAACGAAAGCTGGAGACCGAGCCGGACGCCGCTCCCACCCCCGAGGACGTCCCGGAGCACCCCACCGGCGACGCCGGGAGCGCCGGGAGCGGCGGATCCACTGGGGGCGAGCCGACGGATTCGGGTGCGGGGACGGCCGAGGCGTCCTCCGGGGCGGCGACCGCCAGCGCGCCCGCTGGGACCTCGACGCCCGCCAGGACGGCGGCGGCGCTCACGCGCATATCGACCCGGGACCAGGCGGCGGCCGCGGTGGCTGCAGCCGCCGCGTACCTGCGGACGCAGGACCCGACCGATCCGGCGCCGTATCTCCTTGTGCGCAGCCTTCGTTTGGGGGAGCTCCGTCGCGGCGAGGACCACATCGATCCGCGGCTTCTGGAAGCCCCTCCCACCGAAACCAGAACTCGCCTCAAGGGCCTCCTGCTCGACGCGCGGTACGACGAGCTGATTGCGGCCGCAGAAGAGGTCACCGCGAGCGCCTACGGCCGCGGATGGCTGGACCTTCAGCGCTACGTCGTGACGGCGCTCGAGGCTCTGGGGCCCACCTTCGAACCCGCGGCCCAGGCCGTGCGCAAAGCGTTGGGAGATCTCCTGGCAGAACGGCCGGAGTTGGCGTCCGCGACCCTGATGGACGATTCGCCCACCGCGAACCACGAGACGCTGGAGTGGTTGAACGCCAGCGGGATCCTCCCGGCGGAGGGTGAGCGGGCGGCGCGCGCTCCGGCGAAGGCGTCGCTTCGGGCCCCGACGGAAGCGACGAGTCAGCGCGCCTCCGATCTGGTACGCGCCGGTCGCCATCGTCAGGCCATCGAACTCCTCATGCGTGAGGCCGACCAGGAGCACAGCCCTCGCGCCCGCTTCCTCCGCCGGGCCGAGGCCGCTCGGATCATGGCCAACACAGGCCTCGAGTCGATCGCGATCCCGATCCTGCGCCAGATGCTGGACCGGATCGAGCGGCACACACTGGAGGATTGGGAGGAGGGCGAGACGGTCGCCGTCCCGATGGGCCTCTTGTGGCGTTGCCTGCGGTCGGTCGAGGGGGACTCGAGTCAGGCCCAGGAACTCTACAAGCGGGTATGCCGCCTCGACCCCGTAGCGGCGCTCCACCTTACGCCGAGCGACTCCTCGGACAGCGCTTCGCCCGGGTCGGAACATGGTGGCGTCGCCTCGGCCGGGGGGGTGGATGGTGCAGCGGAATGAGGTGGAGCGGACGGTCCGTCCGTCGCTCCTCGACCGGCTCATGGACGACGAGCCGGGGATCGCTGCCGATCCGGCCCTGACGTGGGCCCAATCCGTGGAGCGGTACAAGGTCTCCGTGCTCCGGGACCTGGAGTGGCTTCTCAACACCCGCAGGATCTACGTGGAACCTCCCCGGGAGTTGGAGGAGCTTTCCCGCTCGGTGTACACATTCGGCCTCCCGGACATCACGTCGCTCAGCGCCGACGCTCCCGCTGACCGGCAGAGATTGGCCCAGCGGGTCAAGGAGGTCATCCGGGTGCACGAACCGCGTCTGGCCGACGTCCGGGTCCTGCTTCCCGAGAATCAGGCGGGGCCGGACCGGCTGGTTCGATTCGTGGTGGAGGGTACGCTGCGCATGGAGCCCAACCCCGAGCAGGTGGTGTTCGATACGGTGCTTGAGGTAGCCTCGGGGCGCTTCCGCGTCGGAGGCGACGATGCGTGACGAACTCCTCCAATACTACGAGCGGGAGCTCGCTTTTTTGCGCCGCATGGGTGCTCGCTTCGCGGATGAATATCCCAAGGTGGCGTCCAGGCTCCAGCTCGAGCCCAACAAGTGCGAGGATCCGCACGTCGAGCGGCTGCTCCAGGGCTTCGCCTTTCTCGCGGCACGCACGCGTGCCCGCATCGACGACGACGCTCCGGAGCTGAGCGAGGGGCTGCTCGACGTCATGAGTCCGCAGTACGTGCGGCCGGTGCCGTCCATGTCCGTCGTCCAGTTCCACCTGGATCCGGAGCAGGGGAAGCTCACGTCGGGTCTGCAGATCCCGCGGGACACGCCTCTGTATTCCCGGCCGGTGGGCGGGGCGCCCTGCCGCTTCCAGACGTGCTATGACACCACACTCTGGCCCGTCCACGTGGAGGAAGCGTCGTGGGGCGGGCCGCAGGGACTGAAGCCGCCGGTCAGGGCCGGTGATGCGACGGCAGCGCTTCGGATCGTGCTCCGCTGCGCCCCCGAGGTGACGTTCCAGGATCTGGAGGCCACCTCCCTGCGCTTCTATCTGGACGCCGCCGCCGAGCAGGCAGCCACGCTGTACGAACTCCTCCTGAGCCGTTGCAGCCGGATCCTGCTGCGGGATCCGGACGGCAAGGGGCACGAGCCCGTGGTGCTCCAGGGATCCTGTCTGCAACCGGTGGGATTCGCCGAGAACGAGGGGATGCTCCCGTTCCCTCGGCGCGCCCTGCTCGCGTACCGCCATCTCCTGGAGTACTTCACCTTCCCGGAGAAGTACTTCTTCCTGGACCTTACGGGCCTGGAGCGCCTCGGCGCGGCGACATCCGGAGGTCGGGCGGAGCTCATCTTCCTGATCCGTCCCTTCGAGCGGCAGGAGCGGGTCGCGTCGCTGGAGAACGGGGTCACGGCGCGCACCTTCCGCCTGGGCTGCACACCGATCATCAATCTGTTCTCGCGTACGTCGGAACCGGTGCTTCTGAATCAACGAAAGTCCGAGTACCTGGTCGTCCCCGACGCCCGGAGGCGCGAAACCACCGGAGTGTACTCGGTCGACGACGTCCGGGGCGTCTCCGCGGGGTCTTCCACGCCGTTCCGTTTCGAGCCGCTCTACTCGTTTCGACACGGCCGCGGCGGAGAGGGCGGATCGGCATATTGGTACGCCCGGAGGCGAGCCAGCGGATGGCGGACGGATCAGGGCACCGACGTCTACCTCTCCTTTGCCGACCTCTCGGGCAGGACGGTGCATCCCGACCACGATTCGGTGACGGTGCGGCTCACCTGCCACAACGGAGACCTCCCCACCCGGCTGCAGTTCGGCGTGGAGAGCGGTGACTTCGAAATGCCCGGCGGAGGCCCGCTGGAGAAGATCGTGAGTAGGATCAAGCCGACGCCGGTCATCGAGCCGCCACTCGGGAGCGCTCAGCTCTGGCGTCTCATCTCCCAGCTTTCCCTGAACTACATGTCCCTCGTGGACGGGGGCGCGGAAGGGCTCCGCGAGCTGCTCCGCCTCCACAACATGGGAGGGTCGGGCGCCGGGGAGAAGCAGATCGAAGGCCTGCTCGAGGTGCATGGCCGTCCGGCGTACGCGCGCATCGACTCCGAGCAGGGCATGTCGTTCGCGCGTGGGCATCGCGTGGAGATCCTCCTGGACGAATCCCGCTTCGTGGGTGGAGGCGCGTACTTGTTCGCGAGCGTGCTGGAGCGGTTCCGTGGGTTGTATTCTTCCCTGAACAGCTTCTGTGTGCTCGCCGCGCGCTCCGAACAACGGAAGGGGTTGCTGGCCGAATGGCCGCCGAGGGCAGGGTGGAAGACGCTACTGTAGGTTCCGGTCCCGAGCAGACCGGGACGACAGGCAGGATTGCGGAGGCCCCGTCTCCCGATGGAGCGCTGGCGGAGCTTGAAGCCGCGCTGCGCGACGATCCGCGTGGGTTCAGCTTCTTCCGGGCGGTGCGACTCCTGGAACAGCTCCGACCCGACCGGGCCGAGGTCGGCGGTGACATCGACCCCGACGAAGAGGTCGTGCGTTTCTCGGCGAATCCGTCCCTCGCCTTTCCGTCCAGCGAGATCGAAGGGTTGGAACTCCCGCCCGACGGTCCGGCGCGGATGGTGGTGAACTTCATGGGGCTCATCGGGCCTCAGGGGGTCCTTCCCCACCAATACACGCTGGCGGTGATGGATCGGCTTCGCCGTCGAGACGCCGCCCTGCGTGACTTCCTGGACATTTTTCAACACCGGGCCCTTTCGCTCTTCTACCAGGCGTGGGAAAAGAACCGCTTCTCCGTGCAATGGGAGAAGGGGGTCGAAGACCCTCTGTCCGAGCACCTTCTCGATCTGGTGGGGATGGGGCTGCCGACGCTCCGAAAACGCTCGTCGGTCACGCCCTCCGCGCTGGCGAGCGTCTCCGGTCTTCTCGGTCCCGAGCCCCGCGGGGCGCTGGCGTTGGAGCAGCTTCTCGAGGAGTACTTCGACGTACCCTGTTCCATCGAGCAGTTCATCGGAGGGTGGTATCGACTGGAGCAGCGCGACCTCTGCGAGCTGGGCGAGGAGGAGAGCCCCGCCAACCGCTTGGGACGGGGCGCGGTGGCCGGTGACGAGGTCTGGGACGCCCAAGCCAGGGTCCGCGTACGCCTGGGGCCCCTGGATCGAGCGCGATTCGATGCCTTCCTGCCCCCGGGCGATGCGTATGGGCCGCTTCGGGATATTCTCCGGTTCTTCGCGCACGACCGCGTGGAGTACGAGGTACAGCTCGTTCTACGGAGGGAAGAGGTGAGAGGCCTCGTGGTCGGCCAGGAGCCGGCTCAGCCCCTGGGGTGGTCCACCTGGATCAGCACGCGGCCGATGACCCGGGAGGCGGACGGGACCACCCTGTATATTTGATATCGCCGGATCTGATGTGCCAAGCTCATTGACGTCCCGGAGAAGCGAACCATGAACGTGAATCTGCGTGCCCTGATCGCCAAGCTGAACCACGAGACCCGATCCGTGGTCGAGGGTGCCGCGGGCTTGTGCCTGGCCCGGACCCACTACGACGTCGAGATCGAGCACTACTTCATGAAGCTCCTGGATGTCACCGACTCGGACGCGGCCTTCATCTTCCGGAAGTTCGGTGTCGACCGATCCCGTCTGTCAGGGGACCTGGCCGCCGCGCTCGACGACCTCAAGTCCGGCAACGCCAAGAAGCCGGCGCTGAGTCCGGCGCTCGTCCATCTGCTCACCGAGGCCTGGACGATCGGATCGGTGGACTTCGGGGCCGACGCCATTCG
>JBBSOM010000146.1:0-6738 GCA_038259715.1 Longimicrobiales bacterium | reverse complement strand
CGGCGGGAGGCCGGAGGGTGGCGCATCCTTTCCGAGTCGGGCGAGTACACCACGCGCGTGCTCGTGAACTGTGCGGGCCTGCACTCCGACCGTGTCGCCGAAATGGCGGGTCTGAAACCTCCGGCCCGCATCGTCCCGTTCCGGGGCGAGTACCAGCGCATTCGACCCGAGCGACAGGATCTGGTCCGTCACCTCCTCTATCCGCTCCCCGAGCCCGGCTTTCCGTTCCTCGGCGTGCACTTCACGCGCCGGATCGGCGGGGGCGTGGACGCCGGCCCGAACGCCGTGCTTGCATTCGCGCGCGAGGGGTACGACCTGCGCACGATCAATGCCAGGGACCTGACTGAGGCGCTCCTCTACCCGGGACTCTGGCGCTTCGCGATCCGGCATCGACGCATGGTCGTGCGTGAATTGGCCCAGTCGTTCGACCCTTCCCGCTTCGTGCGGGCGCTCCAGCAGTTGGTGCCGGCGATCGAGGGCTCCGACCTCATGTCCGGCGGGTCCGCCGCCGCCGACCCCGGAGCCCCGGGGAAGGGTGCGCCCGCCGGCGTGCGCGCTCAGGCCATGCTTCCGAACGGAAACTTCGTGCACGACTTCCTCTGGATGGAGGCTCCCGGGGCGGTGCACGTCATCAACGCACCGAGCCCCGCGGCCACGGCCTCGCTCTCCATCGGGCGTGAGGTAGCGCGCCGTGCGCGCTCGCAGCTGCCTGACGCGTGAGGAGTCGTCTGGACCCATTCCCGCACCACGGTTATCATACGCGTCTGCCTTTCTCAGGGTGATTCACCCTGGGCCGGGGTCCGCATGTGCGGGGCCCGGACGCACGCTCAGGAATAGCCAGGACCATGCCCGTATGTATTCGACTCCGGCGGATGGGCCGGAAAAAGAAGCCCCACTACCGCGTCGTGGTGGCTGACAGCCTTTCTCCCCGTGACGGTCGTTTCGTGGAGAGCCTCGGCTACTACAAGCCGCTCACACAGCCGGCGCGCCTCGTGCTCGACATGGAGCGCGTCGAGCACTGGCTTGGCAAGGGCGCCCTGCCGTCCAACACGGTGAGCACGCTCATCACCAAGGCTCGTAAGGGTGGTGACGACACGGTGGCCGTGGGCGAGGTCGGCGCGCAGGAGCGCGAGACCAAGCGTGCGGAGGAGCTCGCGTCCAAGCGCGCCGTCGAGGTGAAGGCGGCAGAAGCGAAGGCCGCCGAGACCGCGGCTGCTGAAGCGGCCGAGGCTGCCGCTGCCGCCGAAGCCACGGCTGCCGCCGAAGCGGCCGCTGCGGAGGCTGCCACCGCTGATGCCGCAGCCACTGCTGAAGCCGCGGCCACCGCCGAAGCCGCAGCCGGCGGCGAAGCGGTGCCTGCCAAGGAGCCGTCCGAGTAACGCTCGGACCTACCGGAACCATGGGTCGCACCGACCCGGGCTTCCTGGTCGTGGGGCAGTTGAGCAAGCCTCACGGCATGCACGGCGAGCTTTACGTCTGGCCGCTGACGGACCACCCCGAGGGCACCTTCGCCCCCGGGGTGGTTCTGCGTCTGGCCGACGGCGACGCCCGTGAGCCCGATCCCGATGCTCCTCCCCTTCGCGTGGCGGCGGTCCGCCCCCACCGCGGAGGCTTCCTCGTCACGTTCGGAGGCGTAGACTCGCGCGCATCCGCCGGGGCGCTCCGAGGCCGCTACCTGGTACGACCTTTCGAAGAGATCGAGCCATTGGCCGAGGGCGAGATCTTCTATCATCAGATCCTTGGCCTGGACGTGTTCACCGTCGACGGTACGCCGCTCGGGCGCGTGAGCGAACTCTACGAGGTCGAACCCACCGATCTGCTCGAGGTGCGGGGTGAGGGCACGGAGCACCTGATCCCGTTCCGGAAGGACGTCATCGTGGAGGTGGACGTCGAGGCGCGTCGCATCGTGGTGGACCCGCCCGAAGGGCTTCTCGACCTGTGAGCAGCGACAGCGCGGCCATGCGCATCAATATCGTCACGCTCTTCCCGGACTTTTTCACCGCACCCCTCGGGCTTTCGATCCCGAAACGCGCGGCCGACGCCGGGCTGGTGTCGTACCGCATGGTCGATCTGCGGGCCTACACACACGACCGGCACCGCACCGTGGACGACGTGCCCTACGGCGGCGGAGCGGGGATGGTCATGAAGCCAGGCCCGTTCTTCGAGGCGATCGACGACCTCGCGCCCGAGGGGCCGATCGTGCTCCTGTCGGCACGTGGCCGCCCGTTTCGGCACCGCGACGCGGTTCGGCTGTCCGTCGAGAAGGAGGTGACGCTCCTGTGCGGCCACTACAAAGACGTGGACCAGCGGGTCGCCGACCACCTCGCCACCGACGAGATCTCCCTCGGCGACTTCATTCTGTCGGGTGGGGAGATCGGGGCGCTGGCCGTCACCGACGCGGTGGTGCGTCTGCTCCCAGGCGCCATGGGCGACCATGAAGCCGCCGCGTCCGATTCCTTCTACGATGCCGACCTGTTGAGCGCCCCCAGCTACACGCGCCCGCCCGAATACCGGGGGCACGCCGTGCCCGAGGTGCTGCGTTCGGGCGATCACGCCCGCATCGAGGCGTGGCGACGCGAAGAGGCGGAGCGCATCACGAGCGCCCAGCGCCCGGACCTGCTCGCCGGCCCGCCTGAACCGTAGCGCGACCCCTCAGCGGTTTTCCGCCGGGAAGTCGGCGCGCCCTCCCGGTTTCCACGCCGGCTTGGGCCCATCGGCCAGGAAGCGAACCGCATCCACGGCCGCGTCGACCACCGCCGCCATGTGGGCGAAGTCCACACGGGAGATCTCGTCACTCGGCTGGTGGTAGTCCTCGTGCAGGTTGTACGACGACAAGGTGTGCGCGGGGATCCCGGCCAGCGCAAAGGGAAGGTTGTCGCTACGGAAGAAGAAGCGTTGGTCGAGGCGCTTGTCGGGAACGATTGGAGAACCGGCGGCGGTGAGTTCGTCGCCCATGGTGGTGCGCTCGTACCCGGTCAGCCAGGCGTGTCCCGGTCCACCGGCGAGCGAGTCGGGCCGCGCGATCATCTCGACCTGGAAGTCGGCCACCGTCGAGTCGAGCGGGACCACCGGATGCTCCAGGTACCACCGGGTGCCGACCAGGCCGGCCTCCTCACTGGTACTCAGAAGCACCACGACCGTGCGCTTGGGGGCCGGACCCCTTGCCAGCGCCCGGGCGATCTCGAGGACCGCGACGGTTCCGCTGCCGTCGTCGTCGGCGCCGTTGTAGATCGAGTCGCCATTCACGGGACGGCCGACGCCCACGTGGTCGAAGTGGGCGCCGACCACGACCGCTTGCCCGGCCATCGAAGGATCGGAGCCCGGGATGATGCCGACGACGTTGGATTCCCCGGTCACCATAGCCGCGGCGGGCAGGGTGTCGAAGTCCACGTCGGCGGAGGGCAACACGAGCCGTGTGCGCCCGTCCCGTTCGATCCGGGCCATCGGCACCGGCTGCAGGTACGCCCCGTCCACTCCCGGCCCGACGCCGTAGCGCTCGAGCTCGGAAGCCAGGAAGCGCGCCGCCTTCGCATTCTGGGGCGTTCCGGTGCGGCGGCCCATCATCGAGTCGTCCGCGAGCGCGCCGAGAAGCCGTTCCAGGCGCGCCTGGCGCGTGAGGCCGTCGTCGGCCAGCGTCGTCGTCGCGTTCTTCTGCGTGGCGGCATCCCCCGCGGCATCCTTGCCGGCTGGTTTGTCGGAGGCGCGGGTGCAGCCGGACACGCCGGCCAGGACCATGAGAAGGCAAACGATACGGCGCATGAGAGCTCCCTGGGCTTCGGTGGGGTGGTGGGGAATCTTGCATGTGCCCGGGTCGAGGCCAACCGGGTTATGCTGCCACTTCACCGGCTCCGGCCGGAGAGTTACATTAGCGGTCTCCTCCGGAGTTTTTCGGCCCCTACGCGGCCGTCCGTACGTCATGGGAGTCGAGCAATGGCCGACATCATCCAGGAAATCGAAAAAGAGCAACTCCGGAAGGATGCGCCGGACTTCGCTCCCGGCGACACCGTCCGGGTGAACTACCTCGTCCGCGAAGGAGCCAAGGAACGCATTCAGGCGTTCGAGGGTGTGTGCATCGCGCGCAAGAACGGGAGCGTGAGCGAGACGTTCACCGTCCGGAAGATCTCCAGCGGTATCGGGGTCGAGCGCATCTTTCCCCTTCATGCGCCGACGGTGAAGAGCGTCGATGTCATGCGCCGTGGACGCGTCCGACGCGCCAAGTTGTACTACCTCAGGGGTCGCCGCGGTAAGGCCGCACGTATCGCGGAGAAGCGCCAGACCACCTGATGGCCCGCCGGCCCAAGCCGGGAATGCGAGCCGCACGGCTCCAGAGCCTCCTCGACTACGAGCGTGGGTTCTGGAGCCGCGGTCGTTTGGTGGCCGGGGTCGACGAGGCGGGTCGGGGTCCGCTCGCCGGACCCGTCGTCGCGGCGGCGGTCATCCTGCCGGCGGAGACGTGGGTCCCCGATGTCGACGACTCCAAGAAGCTGGGTGCGGGGAGGCGGGAGGAACTCTTCACGCGCATCCAGGCCAGCGCGCTGTGCATCGGTGTGGGTGCCGCATCGGTGCGCGAGATCGACCGCATCAATATCCTGCAGGCGACGACGTGGGCCATGCGCCGCGCGCTCGACCGCTTGTCGCGGATGCCCGATCATGTGGTGGTCGACGGCAACCCGGTGAAGCACCTCGGGTGGGAGCACGAGGCCGTGGTGGATGGCGACGCGCTCATTCACTCGATCTCGTGCGCGTCGATTGTCGCCAAGGTGCTTCGTGACCGTCTCATGCACCGGCTGGCCACACGTTACCCTGGGTACGGCTGGGAGACCAACGTCGGGTACGGAACGGATGCGCACCGAGGCGCTATCGACGAACTCGGCCTCACGCCGCACCACCGCGTCACGTTCGGACACCTGCAGTTCGACCTGGAGTTGTAGATTGGGGTAGCGCCCCTCACCTGGGAGGCATCGTGCATTCCGAACATCTGAAGAACCTCCACCCCGGCTGGGCCATCGGCGGCTGGCTGGTCTCGATCGCCGCGACGTCCGCCCTGTACCTGGGGATGGTGGGGATCGGGATTCTTCCGGTCGGCACCGGCACCGCGGTCGGCATCCTGCTCGCGATGGGAATCGGCTTCTACGCCGGTGGCCTGTTCGTGGGGTTCCGCTGGGGCAGCGCTCCAATCCTGCACGGAGTCGCGATCACGTTTCTCAGTATCGTGATGTGGTTCGTGGGCGCCCTCGCGTCGCCCGGCGCATTCGCGCAGTGGGCCGATCCGAGCCCGGTGTTGCCGGGAATCATCCTGGTGCAGTTCCTGGCCGCGTCGGCCGGAGGGTGGACGGCGTACCGCCTCACGGGTAGCGATGCGGAGAATGCGGCCAGACCGTAGACGCGCGCGCCACTCAGCGCTGCTGTTCCAGGACCACCCCGACGGCGCCGGCCAGTGAAGCACACGCCGGATAGCGGGCCGCCGGTATCTCGACCTCGAACTCCTTCTCGAGGGCCAGGACGAAGTTCAGGAAATCGAGTGAGTCCATCTCGAACTGGTCCCGGAACGGCACGTCGAGATCCAGTTCCGCGGGAGTCACTGGAACGACGCGGCGTAGGACGGCGTGCACGGCGCTCCGAAGCGGATGGGTCAGATCCTTTCTAAGGAGCTTGCCGGACGGGCTTCGCGGTAACCGGTCGCGGAAGTGCAGGGCCCGCGGAGAGAGCGCGGGTCCGAGTCGTTCACGGGCCCACGACAGGATCTCCCGTCGTAGCATCTCGGACCCCGCACGCCCGTCGCACAGCGTCACGTGCGCCTCGATGACGGTCCCCGCCACGGGGTCCGGACGTCCCCACACCCCGGCGTCGGCCACCGCGTCGTGTTCGAGCAGGGCGCCCTCCACCTCGGCGGGCGACACCAGATGCCCGGCCGATTTGAACAGATCGTCCCTTCGACCCACGTACGAAATCCACCCCTCCTCATCGGTGATGGCGATGTCTCCAGACAGGTACCATCCGTCGCGGAAGCAACTCGCGTACAGGTCCGGCTGATCCAGATAGGCCCGGAACATCGACGGCCATGGAGCGCGTACAGCCAGTTCGCCCTGCTCGCCCGCGGCCACGGGTAGTATGGTGGGGCCGTCCACGGCCAGGCATGCCACCTCGTAGCCCTCCACCGCCGTGCCGATCCGGCCCGGACGGGGAGTTCCGGCCATCGGGGTCGCGACCACGATCGAGCCGGTTTCCGTCTGCCACCACGTGTCGTGGACCGGCGCGCCGAGCGCCTGGGTCGCCCATGTGGCGTCCGCGTCCGTCAGGGGCTCTCCGACCGAGAACGCGGCACGGAGGTGGGGAAGGGCGACGCGAGCGGCGGTCGCGTCCAAGGTGCGCAGCATGCGGAGCGCGGTGGGCGACGTGTAGAGAACCTCGATGGCTTCGGTGGACAGGTTCTGCCACCACCTTGCCGCATCGAAGTCTTCTTCATCCATGAAGACCGTAGTGCCGCACGCGAAGGGCGCGAGGATACCATAGGACACCCCGGTGACCCAACCGGGGTCGGCGGTGCACCAATAGCGCGTCCCGGGCGACAGCCCGAGGACCACGCGGCCTGTGTGCGCATGCGCCACGATCGACTCATGTGCCTGCAGGACGCCCTTCGGATCCCCGGTCGTGCCGCTGGTGAAGTGCAACACCGAGCGGCCTTCGGGCCCCACGTCCGCGGCGGGGAATGCGGGGCCACCCTGCGCCAGCCATGCT
>JBBSOM010000145.1:0-6739 GCA_038259715.1 Longimicrobiales bacterium | reverse complement strand
GGGCTCGTGCGGCCTCCAACATGAGGGCGCCCCACCCGAGGCTCCCCAGGTACCCGGCGGAAAGCGTCAGGAAGGCGCTTCCGCCCACGGTGTAGGTCGCGCCACCCTGGTAGGGGTCGAGGACGATCCTCTGCACCGAGCCCCCGGTCGCCATGGCGGCGATCGCGTGGCTGGCCTCGTGCAACAGCACGACGAAGATCTTGAGTGGATACACCACAGGGGTGTCCCACAGGAACCAAAGGGCGCCGAAATAGACGGCGAAGCCGGCCAGGAAGCGGAGCTTCCGTTTCGTCGAGACGTTCATGGCGATCCCTACGGCAGGGAGGGCGGCACGGTTTCCCGGATAATCCAGGTGCGCGTCCGTGCCGGACACCCGGTCACGCCCCGGACTCCGGCTCGTGGGCGGGGTAGCGCGCCTCGAGCAGCGGCGCGAGTTGGTCGAGAGCGCCGCGCGCCAGGTCGGCACTCTGGCCGGTTCTGGAAAGCGCGGCCAGGGCCGCCGAACCCACGCGGGCAGGCGCAACCCCGCCGGCGAGCCCAAGCGTAGCCGACCACTGGTAGACCTGGTCGTCCCAACGGCGTTGGATGCGCGATGCTTCGCCGGGGGACACCGTCAGCGCTCGGTCCGTGGCTTCCTCCAGGGCCATGTGCCTGACCGCGAGCGCCCGGATCGACGCCTCGAAGGTGGCCGGGTTCGAGCCCAGCCCACCGAGTTTCCACGACGCGGGCTGCGTGCTCGCCCACTCAGCGTATGTGGCGTAGGTGAGCGTCTTGCTACCGTCGCTCCATGTGGCGAGGACGCGGTCGCCGTCGAACGCGTCGGCAGCCTCCGTGAGGACCCCATCGGCGATCGTCACCTCGGGCCCACGGGCCTTCCGCCAATCGTCGAGCACCGCGGCCGGGTCTTCGATGCGGTCGGCGAGCTCGAGGGCGATTCCGCTGCGCGCCTCCGCGAACGGGACCGTGTCGCGCCCTTCCAGTCGTAGGATGTGGAAGCCGTACTCTGTCTCCGTGACCAGACTGATCTCACCCACCTTCAGCGCTTTCGCCGCGTTCCAGAATTCGTCCACCCACGAGCCTTCGCGTCCCGGCGTGAGCAAACCCTGACGGCCCTCGGCGCCGGGCTCCTCGGAGAGTCGCGCCGCGGTCTCGGCGAAATCGGCGCCCGCACGGACCGCATCGAGTGCGCGCTCGGCCTTCTGTTTCGCGGCCGCCCTCTCCTCCTTCGACCGCCAGCGTTCCGAGAAGAACAGGATGTGGCGAACGGTCAGCTCGAGTTCCGGATCCGTGCGGTAGCGCGCTTCGAGCACGTCGTCCCCGACCCCGTTCTTCTCGAGCGTGAGATCGGCCGCGAGCAGGTCGAGTAGCCGGTCGTCGTGCCACCGGCGGACCAGCGGCGAGCCCAGGTCGGCCGTCGAGGAATCCGCGACTGCCACCGTGAACGCGGTGAGGTGCGCCAGCGTGGCCTTCCGCGCCGGCGAGAGCCCCAGGAGTTGCTCCCGGGAATACGAGACGGTGCCCACGACGAGGGCGGCCGGCTCGGGCTCGCCGCACGCCGTCAGCGTCAGGATCAGAGGGAGTGCGTGACGCAGGTTCATCCCACTAACTTCGGAACTTCGGCCTTCAGAGCAATTGGCGAGCATGATGACCGAGCAGCCACTCGAAGTGGCGGACTACTTTTTTGGCCGGGGATCCTCGTTGGTCCCCGGAGCGTATAGAGCCGATCCCCCTGGACCCTGAACCGGCGAGCCGCGCACCCCATGACGCCTTCTCCCGTGCAAGCCGTGACGCGGACATCCGCGGCCACCCGCCTGTGCGTCGGTCTGGTCGGCGCCAAGGACGTCGCCGCGGTGCTGGATGAGGGCATCCGGGCGGGCGCCTGGCGTTGGGTCGCCGCGGATCGCAACGCCGGTAGGAGGGCAAGCCAATGCGTATCTTCCTGATCCTGATCCCCGGCTTGTTCGTGGGCTGGTTCGTGGTCGATTGGTTGCGCCAGCCGTTCAGCGACGACCCACAGATGCTCAGGCGGTGGTTCGCCGAGCAGCCCGTGACGGTGATCGCGGCATGCCTCAGCGTCGGGTCGGTCGTGGTCTGGGCGGTCCTGATGGTGCTCGGGCTCTGGTAGGGCCCGGCGTGCGCGGCGTCTTCCGTGCGGTCGTTCGCGTCGTCGTGCCGGCTTCGGTCGGCTTCGACGAGGCACGCTGGGTGCGGGTGGAGCAGATTGTCCGGGACGCCCTGGCAGAACGACCTCCCGCCGTCGCCCGCCGGGTGACCCTCTTCCTGAGGGTTCTCGATGCATTCGCTCGCGCGCGAAGTTTCCGTGGATTCGCCTCGCTGCCGAATCCGAAGGCGCTCCGATTGCTGCAGGCCCTGGAACGGTCTCCGCTCTTGCTCCTCAGGCGCGGCGTCTGGGGCGTGCGCACCCTCGCATTCATGGGGTGCTATGCCGACGACCAGGCAGGCCGCGAAATCGGCTACGGGGTGGCGCTCTCGGGATGGGAGGCGCGGGGACGGCGGCAGGGCGACTGGCCGGACCGGGCAGGGGCCGCGCCGCCTGAACCGGGCGTCCTGCCGCCCGCATCAAACGACACGCCGGATGCGTGAGGCTCGTCGGGATGTCGTCATCGTCGGCTCGGGGGCCGGTGGCGGTACGGTGGCCTCGCGACTTGTGCCCCTGGTGCGCGCCGGTCGGCGCGTGCTCGTGCTGGAGCGGGGTCCGCGCTTCTCGGACGACGAGATGACAGGGGTCGAGCTGGAAATGGCGCCCGCCCTTTATGCGGATGCGGGAGGCTTTCTCACCGCCCAGGGCACGATGACGCTAGCCTTCGCCCACGCCTACGGGGGCTCGACGGTGGTCTACACGGGAACGTCGCTCCCACCGCCCGAGCGGGTCATCCGCGCATGGGATGTGCCAGGTGTCACGCACGCCGACCTGGTCGAGCGGGCGCGGCGATACGCCGGTGAGAACAACGTGCACCTCCTGCCCGACGAGGAGATCAACGAGAACAACCGCCTCTTCGTGAGCGGCGCGATCGCGGCGGGGTACGACGCGCACCAGTTCCCCGTGAACGTGCGGGGCTGTCTGGGCTCGAGCCTGTGCAACCTCGGCTGCCCGAACGGCGCCAAACAAGGCACCCACAAGGTACAGTTGCCGCGCGCCGAGGCGGGCGGAGTCGAGGTGGTGACCCGGGCCGAAGTGCTGCGCATCGAGGAGCGGGCCGTGGTGGTCCACATCCACCCGCGCCCATCCGGTGGCAAGGGGGCGTCTCCGGAATGGGAGCCGGGCAAGTACCGGATCGCGGCGGACATGGTGGTGGCGGCAGGCGGGGCGGTCGGGTCGAGCGCATTGCTGCTGCGCTCGGGGCTGGGTGCGCGCCTGCCGAGGGTGGGGGCGGGCTTCACCTGCCACCCGGCCTTCATCCTGGTCGGAGAGCATTCGGCGCCGATCACGAACGATGTCGGGCACCCGAAGAGCTTCTACGTCGACCGTGCCGCGGAAGAAGGCTTCGTCCTGGAGACGTGCATGTACTTTCCGTTCGTGACCGCGAAGAACCTGACGGGCTTCGGGCCCGACCACGAGCGCCTCATGCGCGCGTTTCCGCGTCTCCAGATGATCCTCGTGCTCGCCTGCGACAACGCCGTTCCCGAGAACCGCATCAGCGTAGACCGCGACGGCGCTCCGGTCGTGCACTACCGCTTCACCCCGACCGTGGTGGAGCGCATGGTCGCCGGGACGCGCGCCGCCGCACGGATCTTCTTCCGGGCGGGCGCGGAGCGCGTCCACGCGCCGCCGGCGGACCCGCCACTATTGGAGCGATCCGAGGCCGCCGCGCTCGACCGGCGGATCCACCGGCGCCACTTCCTTCCCGGTCGCCTGTCCATCTCGGCCGCCCACCTCATGGGCGGATGCGGCATGGGGCGGGGCCCGGCCGACTCGGTGACCGACGACCGTGGCCGCGTGCACGGCCTGCCGTGGCTGCGCGTGGCTGATTCGAGCCTCTTTCCCGACTCCATCGAGATCAACCCGTATCTGACGGTCATGGCGCTGGCCGACCGGGTGGCGGAGGGGGTGCTTGAAGACTTCGGGGAAACACCCCGAGCGGGCACAGTATGACGATGACGGGCGGCGCCATCGTCGTGCGCGCTCTCGAAGACGAGGGCATCCGGTACGCGTTCGGGATCCCGGGCACGCACAACATCGAACTCTACGACGCGCTGGCCGCGTCGGACTCGGTTCGCCCCATCCTGGTCACCGACGAACAGAGCGCCTCGTTCATGGCGGATGGCGCTTGGCGGGCCTCGGGACGGATGGCTTGTGTGAACGTGGTGCCGGGTGCGGGCCTCACGCACGCGATGTCCGGGATCGCCGAGGCGTTCATGGACAACGTGCCGATGCTGGTGTTGGGGTGTGGAATTCGACGTGACACCGGCAAAGCGTTCCAGCTCCACGACGTGGACCAGGCCGCCATGGTACGCCCGGTGGTGAAGGCCACCTTCCTGCCCGGGACGGGGCAGGAGCTCTACGACCAGATGCGGGACGCGTGCGCGCTCGCGCGCTCGGGTGCTCCGGGTCCTGTGTTCGTGGAGGTGGCCGCCAACCTCTACCTGTTCACGCACGACGTCGCGCTTCCACCGCGCGATACGGCACGCGCTGCGCCCCCGCCATCCGCGCTGCCGGAGGCTCTCCTGGCCCGCGCGGTGGAGCTGGTCCGGAAGGCGCGCAGACCCCTCCTGTACGTGGGCGCCGGCGCGATCGGCGCGGTGGAGGAAGTGCGGGCCCTGGCCGAGAGACTCGAAGCCCCGGTTTCCACGACGTTTCAGGGGAAGGGGATCCTGCCGGAGGATCATCCGCTCTTCCTCTGGCCCGGCTTCGGGAAGGCCGCCCCTCCCTTCGCACGCGACATCGCGTCCACCTGTGACCTCACCCTGACCGTGGGGTGTCGCTTCAGCGAAGTGGGCACGGGAAGCTACGGGCTCGAACCACCGGGTACGCTGGTGCACGTCGACATCGACCCGGACGTGCTCGGCCGCAACCACGCGGCGGACGTGGCGTTGGCGGCGGACGCGAAGACGTTCCTCGGTGCGCTGCTGGCGCGCCTGGACCCGTCGCCCCGTCCCGAGAACGTCGAGCTTCGGGAGCGGATTCGCGTGGGGCACGCGCGGGTGTGGGAGGCATGGCTCGCGGACGTCGGCGGCGAGCGCGTCACGCCCGCCCATCTCCTGAGTACCGCGCAGCGCGTGTACGGGCCCGAGACCATCTACACGACCGACAGCGGCAACGGCACCTTCCTGGCCATGGAGTGCCTGCGCCTCGAGGGCCCGCGCCGCTATCTCGCGCCGGTGGACTACTCGTGCATGGGATACGCCGTGCCGGCCGCGATCGGCGCGAAGCTGGCCCGGCCGGATGTGCCCGTCGTGGCTCTGGCGGGCGACGGGGCTTTCCTGATGACGGGTCTCGAAGTGCTCACTGCGGCGCGGGAAGGCGTCGGGGTGGTCGTGCTCGTGCTCCGGGACGGAGAGTTGGCGCAGATAGCCCAGTTCCAGGCCACCGCGATGAACCGGAAGGTCGCGAGCAAGGTCCACGACTACAGTGTGGGTGGTCTGGCGGGGGGATTGGGTGTGGCCGCGCTCGAGTTGCGACGCGACCGTGACGTCGAACGCGTGCTCGTGGAGGCCGATCGCGTCGCCCGAGAGGGCCGCCCCGTCCTGGTCGACGTCGCGATCGACTACAGCCAGAGGACGTGGTTCACGAAGGGCGTGCTGAAGGCCAACCTCCACCGGCTTCCGCTCAAGGACCAGGCGCGCTTCATCGGCCGCGCGATGCTCCGGAAGGTCACGGGATAGTCCACCCCGGTAGGCCGGCCGGCGAGCTCCACGCGCGTCAGCCCTTCGGCTTGGTACGCCGGGTCGGCTTGGCCGAGAGCGGGTCCTCCGGCCAGGCGTGCTTGGGGTAGCGAGCCCCTAGATCCTTCCTGACCTCGAAATAGGCGTCGCGCCAGAAGCTGGCGAGGTCACGTGTGACCTGAACGGGTCGGTGGGCCGGTGAGAGGAGCCGGATCGTCAGGGAGACCCGCCCGCCGCCGACCGTCGGCGTCTCCGTCATGCCGAAGACCTCCTGCAGGCGTACCGCCAGGGCGGGCGCGTCGGGGTCGGAGTAGTCGAGTGCGATCCGTGACCCCGAGGGTACCTCGAGGTGCGTGGGCGCGAGCCGATCGACATCGCCGCGCCGGTCCCATCCGACACGCGCGAGCAGGGCCTCGTTCAGGTCGACGCGCGACAGATCGGCGAGGGAGCGCATGCCGGCCAGGAAGGGAACGAGCCAGGCCTCCAGCGAGGCCGCGAGCGCCTCTTCCGAGGTCTCCGGCCACGTGTCCGGGTCGAGCGCGTGCAGAAAGGTCAGGCGCTCCCGCAGTTGGCGGGTGTCCCTGTCCCAGGGCAGCGTCTGGAGCCCCGATGCACGCACACCCGCGGCTAGGGCGCGGCTCACGGCGTCCGCGTCGGGGTGGCGCAGCGCACCCTCGGACAGCACCAGCGCGCCCAGCCGGCGGATGCGACGGGCAAGCACACGGGCGGTGCGCTCATCCCAGACGACCTCATCCCCGCTCACGATCTGATCGGCAAAGACGTCCACCAACTCTTCGAGGGTCAGCGGGGCCGCCCGGAAGACCCGCCCCTCGCTACCCCGCGCGTCCAGATCCGCCACGGCGATCCACGCCGCGCTCGCCAGGGGGTCCAGCGC
>JBBSOM010000144.1:0-6746 GCA_038259715.1 Longimicrobiales bacterium | reverse complement strand
GTACCTCCTTCCCCTGGCGGACCTGCTCGTTCAAGACCTGGAGCGAGCCGACCGGACTGCATGGGCCAAGGAGGAGTGCGAGTCACTCGAAGCCAGTGCGGTCGCCTCCACGGACGATGAACCGGAGGACCCGGTCACGCGCGTGAAGGGCGCTCGCGACCTCTCGCCCCGCGAAGTGACCGCGCTCCGCGAAGCACTCGTCTGGCGCGACCGGCTCGCTCGTGAACGAGATCGCGCGACGTTCCGCATCGTGGGAGATCAGCCGCTGCTCGAGGCCGTGGTCACACGGCCGCTGGACACCCGCGAATTGGCGGAGATCAAGGGCTTCCCCAAAGGGATGGCGCGGGGCGAGGGAGAGGAATTGCTCGACCGCTTCGACAAGGTCGCCCAACTCCCCGATGCCGAGCTCATCCCCTATCCGAAGAACCATCGACGCGGTCCCGGTCGCCCGCCACCGGAGGTCGAGGAGTTGGCCGATCGCCTGAAGGCGGTACGCAATCGCCGCGCGGAGGCGCTGGGGCTGGACCGCGGAATGCTGCTCCCCAACGCGGCCCTGATCGCGATCGCGATCGCATCCCCTCAGGACCTCGAGGCGATGGCCCGTGTGGAGGGGGTGCGCAGGTGGCAGGTCGAGGCCGTTGGGCCCGCGATGCTGGAGGTGTTACGGCCCGGGTGACACCAACGTCAGGCCGCTTCCTCCTCCTTCAATTTGCAGTCGATGCAGTAACGGGCGTGCGGCAACGCATCCAGCCGCTCAAAGCCTACATCGTTCCCACACGTGTGGCACACGCCGAACTTCTTCGGATCACTGTAGAGACGGCGTAGCGCCTCTTCGATACGGTAGAGGTAGCGGCCTTCCTTGGTGGCGAACACCGCGGCCTTCTCGCGCTCCATGGCCTCCGTGCCCTGGTCCGCCATGTGGTCCGTGTAGGACGCAAGATCCGAATCCGCCGACTCACGATCCGCCTTGGCCATCTTGTCGAAGAGGCCCAGGGCTTTCAGCGCCCGGGCGCGCTCGTCGGACAGGCGCTTTTCGATGTGGGAAAGCTGCTTCTTGTTCAGAGGCATTGCAATCTCAACACGTGACGAGGTGGATTGAGCCATTTAACGTAACCCGCGAAAGGCATGCCGTCCACGCCGTGGGCGGGGCGGACCCCGGGTCGCAAAAGAGGGTAAAGGGTCGCTCGCCACCGAAGTCCGCTTCGAACACCCGTCGGTGCTTCGAACCCTGCATCAAGCAAATCCCATGCCTGACGAAATCATCCATTGCCGGCGCTGCGGCAAGGGCGCGCCCCGCATGGGGCGGGCCCCGTTCAAGAACGAGCTGGGCGAGCGGATCGTGGCCGAAATCTGCGCGAACTGCTGGAAGGACTGGCTCCAGCATCAAACGCTGTTGATCAACCACTACGGCCTCGACCCGCGGGAACCGAAGGCCCGGGCCTTCCTCTATGAGCAGATCGAAACGGTCCTGCTCGGGGGCGGCGACGGCGAAGAGGTCGACACCACGAAGCAGGGCTCCATCGAGTGGTAGTCGGGGACGGCTGACCCGCGCGCTCATCCGCCCATCAGGCCCAGCGCACGCGCACACGACTCCGTCCATCCGAGCCCGACCAGGATTTGCGGAGGCAATTCGGCAAGGACGTGCACCGTTCCGGGACACTTCGCGTCGAGCAGGTCGAGCGTCGCGCCGTGGATCGCGCCCCCCTGCTCGAGCAGGACGTGTGTAACCCGTGCGTTCCACCACAGCGAGGCCTGCTGCAGGGGCGTGCCCCACACCGGCGTCTCGACGCTCTCGCCGAGCGGCATGAAGCGCGCACTCGGGATCACCCTCCAACCCCCGTGCAGGTGGAGGGCCGGCCAGAACTCGGGGGCGCCGACCACGGCGTCGGGCGGCGCGGTGTGGTCGAGCGCTTCCACCGCGGCGGCCAGACGGCGCGCGCGCAACTCGTACGCGGCGGCGGCCCATCCGCGAGACGCCCGGCTCGCGGAGACCCCCACGTAGAGGCCGACCCAGACGAGCGCGAGCGCGCCGACCATCCGACGGAGCGATGCGCGGCCCACCCGACCGGCCAGGACCTGAAATCCGACGCAGACCGCGGCAACCACCCACGGGTGCAGCGGCGCCACGAGGCGTCGATCCATGAAGGGCCACAGAACGACCATGCCCAGATAGGCACAGGATATCCAAGGAAGGGGTGGGAGTATCCGCGCCAGGCGCACGAAACCGAGGACCGCGAGAACCGTCAGGGGCGCGCCGGCGACCCAGAGCCCCGGACCCTCGAGTCCGGGCAAGAGGAGCGCGAGGATCCGGGCGAGCACACCGGTCAGGTGCGCGGGCACGCTCGCCACAAACGCGCCGGGCGTGGCGAGCTGTCCACCGAGCCACCCTCCGTACGGACCGAGGATGTCGCGCATGCCCGCCGGAACCTCGGCAGCCCGCGCCGCCGCCCAACGCCCCCACGCCAGCGCGACGAGCGCGGGGGGCGCGCACACCGCGAGCGAGCGTCGCCATCCACAGGCGCGCATGAGCGCGACCGCGAAGCCGGCCACGAGGGCCACGCCCGCCGTCCGTGTCAGCACCGCCAGAACGAGGAGCCCGGCGAGCGCCGCCGCGCCCTTCCCCTCGCCGGGACGCGAGGCCGGCCCCCAGGCCACCAACGTCGCTGCGGCGAGCGCCATGAAGAGGGACTCGGAGAGCGGCACCAGGGCCCATCGCCAGACATCCGCGGACACGAACGCGAGCACGGCGATGCCGAGCGCCAGCCGGCGGTCGAGACCGGCATTGCGGTACAGCGCCCATCCGAGCAGTGCTCCGGCCGCGGCCAAAAGCGCCAGGTTGAGCAGTTCGGCCGCCAGGGTGACGGCGCCCAACGAGCGGAAGACCGTCCAGAGGAGCGCGAGCAGCAGCGGATAGCCGGGCGGAAACTTCACGGCGGGTGGGGCGCCGACTACCCCGGCATAGTGCAGGCCCTGGCCCGACGCGAGCGCGCGCCCGATGAGCATGTAGACGCCGTCGTCGTGCCAGACTCCTGCGGGAATGGGGTGCCAGAACGCGAGGCCCACCGCGAGAAGGCCGAAGCCCAGCAGGACGAAGATCCTTGGGGAACGATCCCCGTCACCGGGTGTGGGGAGGTCTCTCGTGGGTCCCTCCGTGGTACTCCGCGAACCGGATCCCGTCACGCGACTCAGCCGACCGGCCGCTTCTCCCGCTCGTCGACCTCCAGCCGGAACACGTCCGGCCGGGCATAGTGACCGGTGACGTCGAAGTCGAACTTCGCGCGGGCGACGGTGGTGAGGTCGAGGTCCGCCAGGAGCATCCCCTCCTCGTCCCAGAGCGGCCCCGCCACGCAGTCTCCGAGCGGGTCGTAGATGGCGCTGCCGCCGCGGCACGGAACGTCCGGCCAGGCGTCCAGCTCACCGGAGATCTCGAGATCCGCCGGATACATGTCCCGGCGCACGAACTGGTTGCAGCCGAGCACGAAGCAGCGCCCCTCCAGCGCGATGTGCTGCAGCGTGGATTGCCACCGCGGGCGCGCGTCGGCCGTGGGCGCGAGGTACAGCACCACGCCCTTGGCGTACATGGTCATGCGCGCCAGCGGCATGTAGTTCTCCCAGCAGATCAGCCCGCCGACCTTGCCGTGCGGCGTGTCGATGACGGTGAGCGTGCTGCCGTCCCCCTCGCCCCAGATGAGCCGCTCCGCCGCGGTCGGCTTGAGCTTGCGGTGCTTGCCCAGGACCTGGCCGTCGGGGCCGAAATAAAGGAGCGTACAGAAGAGCGTGCCGCGGCTGTACGTCGAGTCGCGTTCGATGACGCCGACGCACAGGTGGACGCCGGCTTCACGCGCGGCCTGGCCCAGACGCTCGGTCTCGGGGCCGGGTACGTCCACCGCGCCTGCCCAGTATCGCTCCCACGTGCGCCGACCCGCATCCGAGCGGCCGCCGACCGCGGTGCCGAACGCGAGGCCCCACGGGTAGCCACCGACATACGCCTCGGGGAAGAGAACGAGCTCGGCGCCCTGCTTCCGAGCGTCGCGGGTCATCGCGCACACCTTGTCCACGGCAGCCGGAGTGTCGAAGAAGGCAGGCGAGGCCTGCGCCACGGCGACGCGAACGGAATCGGAGTCCTTCACCAGTGCGTCCTCGGTTCGGGGACGGGGCTCACCCGCCCGTGTACACCAACTCGGCCATGACCTCGCCGACCTTGCGGAGGCTCTCCGCGCTGAGCTTGTCGGGCGTATCCTGGGGCGTGTGCCACCACGCATTGGCCGGGCCGTAGTCGAGATCGATCACGTCCGCCGTGGGCAGCCCCGCCTGGATGAGGGGGACGTGGTCGTCGCCCACCTCCCGCGCGCCGGTGTGCGGGAACGTCTGCTCGTAGCCCAGTCGCCTGGCCGCACCCCACACCTTGCTCACGACGGGCTGGGCGTATTTCGCGGACACGCCTTCGATGGGAAGGAGCAGATCACTGTCGCCGACCATGTCGAGCAGGACGCCGTAGACCGGACGTCCGGGCTGCCCCTGTGCCGGCAAGGACGCCGCATAGCGCTTCGACCCGTAGAACATGTCCTGCGTGCCCGGCCCGTAGTCCTCTCCGTCGACGAAGAGGAGGTCCACGCCCATCGGGGGAGCCTGCTCGCGGAACATGCGGGCCAGGCCGATCAGGACGGCCGTTCCCGAACCGCCGTCGTTGGCTCCGGGCACCGGCATGTCCCGTTGCGACGGGTCCTGCGCCTGGTCGGAGACCGGGCGCGTGTCCCAGTGCGTGAGCAGGACGATCCGACGCGACGCCTCCGGACGGAACTTCGCGATCACGTTGGCCAGGGAAAGCGTGTCGCCGTTCGAGGCCACCACCGTGAACGTGTCGACGACGACCTCCGCCGCGAGGGAATCCAGCGTCGCGTGCATCCACGCGAGTTGAGCGGCGTGGCCCGGCTCACCGGGGATGCGTGGCCCGAACGCCATCTGCTTGTCGACGAGGGCAAGCGCCGCCTCGCCATCGAAGCTCGGGCGGTCGACGGCGGGGCCGGTCGCCTCGAAATGGTCCTTGCACGCGCCAGCCGTGAGGAGCGTGGCCGCGCAAAGGAGCGCGGCTCCGTAGCGCGCGGCGTGTCGGGTACGTCTGGTGGGTCGGTTCATGGAGGACGCAAAGTACATCGACCCCTGGGGGAAGGTCCATGCGGGTGGCCGCGGACGGTTTCGGGCGGCGGCCGAAACGCCACCCCATCGACGGATTCGAGCCGGTCGAGGCGGAAGAGCACGCATGCCGAAAGATATGCCTTGAGCCAGCCCCTCCCCCCGCCCCCGGGCGGGCTCCTGCGAATCCGGCCGCCTCCCCGTTGACCTGATGCCGCGTAGGGACCACATTCCTGATCGGACAACCCCCCCCAGGGTACGCCGACGGATCACACGAAGACATGGCATTTGACGTCGCTCAACGGCATTTTGACGCCGCTGTGCGGCCTTTGACGCATACCCGTGAGGTCCAGAAGCGCCGCTGCATCAAGAAGGCGGGTCCGAAGTGGGTGGCGAGACCCGGGTCAGGTGCCCGGGACAGACCACGAGCAGGCTTTCCCATTCCGAGATCCAGATGCGAAACCTCTTGAAGCGCGTTGCGCCGGTTGTCCTCGTCAGTGTGGGAGCTGGAGCGTGGGTGGTGGGGTGTCAAGACGCCCGCAGTCCCACGATCACCGACCTTACCGGCCCTTCGAATACCTCTTCGGATGAGGTCGCCCTACCCCTGGCCGCACCCGGCACGGTCTATGGATTGGAGTGGTCCGGAAGCGACAACACCCGGCGCCAGCTCTATTGGCACAATCCATTCCCGATCTATGACGCGACGTACATCTTCAAGGTTTATCCGCGCAAGAAGACCTCGGGCACGTTCAAGTACTACACGACGTTCTTCTGGGGAAATGACGGCCTGTTCGAATGGAACGGAGGGCGGGGCGACACCTACTATGGCGCACATCCTTATCCGGTGCCCTCTCCGGGCGGACCGGGGCGCTGGGAGATCGCCGCGCATCGCGATGACATCACCACCAACAGCGAGGTCGGGTGGGATCGGTGGTACACCCAGGCCTTCCGGGCGTGGCGGACGTCCGCGACCACGACGCGGCACGAGTTCTATTGGGACCTCCCCGACCTGACCAAGGTCATCACGTTCACGATCAACGATGGAGCGTGGGCCCACTCCAACCCACCGACTCCGGCGATCATGTTCGGGCAGGCACCGGAGATCTCGCCCGGCACGTCCTGGGGGTTGGTTCCGGGCTACGAGGAGTTCAAGGGCGTCATTCGCGGACTCCAGATGTACAGCGACGACCTTTCGCTCACGGACATCGTGGCTGAGGCATCCGCGCCCATGTCGACGACCGCCGGCCGGAATGCGATCTGGTACCTGAACACCGATCCGCGGCCCGGCGACGTGCGGGACAAGAAGGGTATCGGCACGCCGCATGACGGGTCATGGGCAGGCACCGCGGCTGCCGAGTGGAGCGACGCAGGATCGTCGGGGGATCCAGACACGCAGGCGCCGAGCCGGCCGGGCGGGATGACGGCGAAGGCGACGTCGCCGACGCAGGTGAGCGCATCGTGGACGGCGAGCACGGACGACGTGGGGGTGGTGAACTACCGCGTCCTGCGGTGCCAGGGGAGCGGGTGCGCCCCAACGGCTCAGGTGGCCACGACCTCATCGACCTCCTATCAGAACACGGGGCTGAGCCCCAAGACGACGTACCGGTACGCCG
>JBBSOM010000143.1:0-6807 GCA_038259715.1 Longimicrobiales bacterium | reverse complement strand
GTCCAAGGTGCGCAGCATGCGGAGCGCGGTGGGCGACGTGTAGAGAACCTCGATGGCTTCGGTGGACAGGTTCTGCCACCACCTTGCCGCATCGAAGTCTTCTTCATCCATGAAGACCGCAGTGCCGCACGCAAAGGGCGCGAGGATGCCATAGGACACCCCGGTGACCCAACCGGGGTCGGCGGTGCACCAATAGCGAGTCCCGGGCGACAGCCCGAGGACCACGCGGCCCGTGTGCGCATGCGCCACGATCGACTCATGTGCGTGCAGGACGCCCTTCGGCTCCCCGGTCGTGCCGCTGGTGAAGTGCAACACGGAGCGGCCTTCGGGTCCCACGTCCGCGGCGGGGAATGTGGGGTCACCCTGCGCCAGCCATGCTCCGAAGTCCCGCGTGCCCTCGGGGACCCCGTGTTGAGCCGGGCCTTCGCCCAACTTGCCGGGGGCACTCACGACGAGTGCGACCTCGAGGTCCGGAAGTGCGGCGCGCACCGGCGCCACCTTGTCGCGATAGAGCCGGGCGGTGGTGACGAGGATCCGGGCGGGGCCGAGCGACATCCGTCGCTGGATCGGCGCGCATCCGAACGAGGAGAAGAGCACCGTGGGGACGCACCCCGCGCGCAGAGAGCCCAACAGCGATACGACCAGTTCCGGAATCCGGCCGGCCAGGATCGCGACCACGTCACCGGGCACCAGGCCCTCGCGGATGAGGCCACTCGCGAAGCATGAGGCTGCGTGGTCCATCTCCCCATAGGTGAAGTTGGCCACCAGGCCGGTTCGCGGTCTCCAGCGCAAGGCGATCCGGTCACTCGCACCATTTTGCACATGACGAGTGAGTGTCCATTCCGTACTATTGGTAGGGGCTTGGGGAGGCATACCCAGCGCCGACCGGATTCCCGCCCACGCGTCCGTCACAAGCGATCCCTCTTCCATTTTACGCGGCACGATCTTGAATTGAGTATCCGAAATCTAAAGTCGTTCTTCCGTCCGCGGTCGGTCGCTCTGATCGGAGCGAGCAGTCGTGTCGGGTCCGTGGGGAACGTGCTCGCCAGGAACCTACAGGCCGGTGGCTTCGAATCGGCACTTTCCTTCGTCAACCTCAAGGCGGAAAAAATCCTGGGCGTGCAGAGCGTGCCCACCGTGGCCGATCTGCCCGAAGCGCCGGAGCTCGCCGTCATCGCTGTCCCTCCCCGGTCCGTGCCCGCGCTCGTCCAGGAGCTGGGGGAGCGGGGGACCAAGGCCGCGGTGGTCATCACCGCCGGCTTCGGGACCTCCGCGTTCGGAGCGGACGGCAAAGCCCTAGCGCAGGCGTTGCTCGAAGCCACTCAGCACTCGGGCATCCGCATCATCGGGCCGAACTGCCTGGGCGTGCTGGCGCCTCCGATGCGCTTGAACGCGAGCTTCTCGCACCTGGCGTCGTCCGCCGGCAATCTCGCGTTCGTCGCGCAATCCGGCGCGATCGTCACGGCGGTCCAGGACTGGGCTGAACCGCGCTCGGTCGGCTTCAGCCATCTGGTGTCGCTCGGCGATATGCTCGACGTCGACTTCGCCGACATGCTCGACTACCTGGCGAACGACCCGCGCACGGAAGCCATCCTCTTGTACGTGGAAGGAATCCGGCATTCGCGCAAATTCATGTCGGCGGCCCGTGCCGCGGCGCGCATGAAGCCGGTGCTCGCGGTGAAGGGTGGCCGCTTCGAGGCCGGCATGAAGGCCGCCGCGTCCCACACCGGTGCCATCGCCGGAGCGGATGCCGTGTACGATGCGGCGTTTCGGCGCTCGGGCATCCTGCGCGTGTTCACGCTCGAGGAGCTGTTCGGCGCGGTGGAGACGCTGGCCCTCGCCCGACGTCATCGTGGCGATCGCCTCGCCATCATCACCAATGGCGGCGGTCTCGGCGTGTTGGCTGCGGACGCCCTCGCCGAACGGAAGGGACGGCTGGCGGAGCTATCTCCGGATACCCTCTCAGGTCTCGCGAATATCCTGCCGGACACATGGTCGGGTGGGAATCCGATCGACATCATCGGGGATGCTCCGGGCGCGCGCTACGAGGCCGTGCTCCGGGTGGTCCTGGACGATCCGAACGTCGACGCCGTGCTCGTCATCAATTGCCCTACCGCGATGATCCGGCGGGAGGAAGCCGCCGAGGCCGTGGTCAGAGTGGCCGCGGCGCGTCACGGCAAGACGCTGTTGGCCAACTGGGTCGGAGCCGCCACGACGGCGTCGGCGCTGAAGATTTTCGGCGAGGCGGGCATTCCTTCGTACGACACGCCGGAGCAGGCCATCCGGGCCTTCATGCAACTCGTGGAGTATGGTGTGCGCCAGGACCTGCTGCTCGAGACCCCGCCCTCCCTGCCGGAGGTGTTCCAGCCGCAGACGGAGGGAGCCATGCGCGTCATCGACGCGGCTGTCACGGAAGGTCGCGAGTGGCTGACGGAGCCCGAGGCCAAACACGTGATGGAGGCATACGGGATCCCGACCGTACCGACGTACACGGCAGGCAGTCCTGCAGAGGCGGCGTCCCACGCGGCGCACATCGGAGGGCCCGTAGCCCTGAAGATCCTGTCCCGCGACGTAACCCATAAGTCCGACGTGGGGGGCGTAGTGCTCAATCTGGAGGGCCCCTCCCTGGTCGAGCGGGCGGCGCGCGACATGTACGACCGGGTGCGCGAGTCGAACCCCAAGGCTTCGATCCAGGGCTTCAGCGTCCAGGCGTCCGTGCGCCGTCCCGGGGCCAGGGAGCTCATCATCGGCGTGACCGAGGACCCGCAGTTCGGACCCCTCATCGCCTTCGGACAAGGTGGCACGGCGGTGGAGGTCACCAACGACGTGGCGCTCGGCTTTCCGCCGCTGAACCTCCGGCTTGCCCGGGGGCTCATGTCGCGAACCCGCATCCATCGCATCCTCGAGGGCTACCGCGACGTGCCCGCCGCCAACCTGGACGCCCTGGCGCTGACGCTCGTGAAGGTGAGCCAGCTCATCATCGACCTGCCGCAGGTGGTCGAGATGGACCTGAACCCTCTTCTCGTGGACAGCTACGGTGTGCTCGCGCTCGATGCGCGTGTGCGCGTGCGGCCGTCGGAGGACGCGCCCGTGCCGCGGCTGGCCATCCGACCGTACCCCAAGCAGCTCGAGGAGGAGGTGGATCTCGCCGATGGACGGACCATCCTCCTCCGGCCCGTTCTTCCCGAGGACGAGCCTTCGCTGGGGCGGATGTTCAAGGGGCTTACGCGAGAAGAGGTCCGCTACCGCTTCTTCGTGCCGCAGAAGATGTTCACGCACATGAGCACCGCGCGCTTCACGCAGATCGACTACGATCGCGAGATGGTGATGGTACTCACGGACAAAGGCATTCCCGGCAAGACTCCGATCTACGGCATCGTGCAATTGAGCGCCGACCCGGACAACGAGAAGGCCGAGTTCGCCGTGTTGATCACCCGGGAACTGACCGCGCTGGGACTCGGCGTCTACCTCATGCGCAAGCTGATCGAGTATGCGCGAAGCCGAGGGATCGGGCGGCTCTTCGGCGACGTACTGGCCGACAACGCCACCATGCTGAAGCTGGCCCGGGTGCTCGGCTTCACAACCCGGACCGCGGAGGGGGAGGTCGGTGTGGTGAGGATCGAGCTGGGGCTGTAGCGGGGTGAGGGCGGAGGGTGCGGGCTTCGCGTTCTCCGCCGCGCGTCTATCTTGTTGGGCGGGGTTGGTGTGGACGGCGGCGCCGTCGATGTGCGGCGCTGTCGCGGCCTCCGTCCATGCGTCGCGCTGTTGCGGTCTTGTACGACCCGGTAGCTCAGCTGGTAGAGCAACGGACTTTTAATCCGTAGGTCCTGGGTTCGAGCCCCAGCCGGGTCATTCTGCATGTGTATCTTCGCCGTCTTCCGACGCCCTCGCTGTGGACGATGGCACGTGACCGGTGCCCGGCGCGAACGAGGGTAGGTCATGACGATCAGGTCTAGCCGCGCGGAGCCGCTCCGACATGAGTGAAGAACTTCGAGAAGCCGTCCGCAACATCTGTCGCAGGTATCCGGAGCAGTACTGGCAGCGCACCGACAGGGAGCGAGCCTATCCGGAGGAGTTCGTCCGCGAGCTGACCGCACGGGGCTACTTGGCGGCGCTCATACCCGAGGAGTACGGCGGATCCGGGCTGGGTATCGCCGACGCCGCGGGAATTCTCGAGGAGATCAACCGATCGGGAGGGAGCTCGGCGGCGTGTCACGCGCAGATGTACACGATGAGCATCCTCCTGCGGCACGGTTCCGAGCAGCAACGGCGGACCTTTCTGCCGTCCATCGCCACCGGTGAGCTCCGGCTCCAGGCGTTCGCGGTCACGGAGCCGGACGCGGGATCGGACACCACGAAGATCAGCACCTTCGCCGAGCGCCGAGGCGATCGCTACATCGTGCACGGCAAGAAGGTCTTCATCTCGCGTGTGCAGCACTCGGACCTCATGATCCTCTTGGCGCGGACCACCCCCCTCGACCGCGTGGAGAAGAAGAGCCGGGGCCTGAGCGTCTTCCTCGTCGACCTCCGCGAGGCGGGGGACCGACTCACGGTCCGGCCCATCGATACCATGATCAACCATGAGACCAACGAGTTGTACTTCGACGGTCTCGAGATACCCGCAGAGAACCGGATCGGCGAAGAGGGGAGGGGCTTCTCGTACATCTTGAGCGGAATGAACGCCGAGCGGATCCTCCTGGCGTCGGAGGCCATCGGCGACGCGCTGTACTTCGTCGACCGTACCGTTCTCTATACGGGTCAGAGAGTTGTGTTCGGCAGGCCCATTGGTCAGAACCAGGGCGTGCAGTTCCCCATCGTAGACGCGTACATACGGACGCGTGCGGCCGCGGCGCTCCGCGACGAGGCCGCCGCCAAGTTCGACGGTGGCGAAGGCGCGGGGCCCGAAGCGAACATGTGCAAGTACGCGGCGTCCCAAGCGGCGTGGCTCGCGGCGAACGCGGCCATGGACGCGTTCGGAGGTTACGGTATGAGCGTGGAGTACGGCATCGAGCGGAAGTTTCGTGAGGCCCGCCTCTTTCTTGTGGCGCCCATCTCCAACAACCTCATCCTGAGCTTCGTGGGGGAGCACGTTCTCGGCATGCCTCGTTCGTACTGATCATGCCCCGTCTCCCCTCGGCTTGGCGGAGCCTCCTCTTCGTACCGGGCGACCGGCCGGACCGCTACCCCAAGGCGGTTACGTCGGGCTCCGACTGCACGTGCATCGACCTGGAGGATGCCGTGTCGGGAAGGGCCAAGACGGAAGCCCGCCGGCACGCTCTGGAGTTCCTCGAGGACGGCGAGCGGCGCGGCACCGCGCTCGCGGTGCGCGTCAACGTGGTAACGAGCGACGCCGGCCGGGCCGACCTGGCGGCCTTGGCCCGCGTCGGGCGAGCGCCGGATGTAGTCGTGCTACCCAAGGTCGAATCGGCAGAGGACGTGGACGTCGCGAGGGAGGCCTTGGCGTCCCTCGCTGATGATGTGGCGCTGGTGCCTTTAGTGGAGACCGCCGAGGGACTCCTCCACGCCGTGAAGATCGCGCGTGCTCGGGGCGTCGCGGCCGTCTTCTTCGGGGGGGTGGACCTCTCTGCGAATCTCGGGGCCGCGCTCAGTTGGGAGCCGTTGCTCTACGCCCGCTCGGTGGTGGTTCATGCGGCCGCTCTCGGTGGAGTCGCAGCCATCGACGGCCCATTTCTGGACTTCCGCGACCTGGAGGGTCTTCGGAACGAGAGCGTCCGGGCCCGTTCGCTCGGCTTCACGGCCAAGGCCGCGATCCACCCGCATCAGATCCCGGGTATCCACGAGGCCATGACGCCGACCGAAGCGGAGGTCGCGTGGGCGTACCGCGTGCTGGACGCGCAGAGCGAGCCGGACGCGGGGGTGAACGCCCTGGACGGCCGCATGGTGGACGCACCCGTCGTATGGGCGGCCCGGCGCACCCTCGCCCGCGCCGGATCACTCTACCCGAGGACCCCGTCGGCATGACAGAGGATCCCGCAGGGTTCGAGGAGGCCGTCGGCCGACAGCGCAGCGAGCAGGACGAGCTGTCGCTGTTTCCGGCGCGCGGCATGAGGGCCCTTCTCGACCGGGCCCCGGAAGCCACCCGCGCCGGGGACGTCCTTCCGTGGGGTTGGCACTGGCTCTACTTCAGGCCCGTCGCGCTCCAGTCGGAGTTGGCCGAGGACGGCCATACACGGCGCGGCCGCTTTCTGCCGGGCGCGCCCCTCGGACGGCGCATGTGGGCCGGCGGCACGCTTCGCTTCTTCGAGCCGTTGCGGGTGGGAGACAAAGTCGAGCGCGTGTCGACCATCACGAGCGTCACCGCCAAAGAGGGGCGCTCGGGGGATCTGGTCTTCGTGACCGTCGGCCACCGAATCTCGGGTCCGGGGGGTTTGGCGTGCGACGAAGATCAACACCTTGTGTATCGGAGCGCTCCCAGCGGCTCGACTGCAACTTGATGAGGAGGGCGCTTCGTACAAGCGATGCCTCGGGTTGGATCTTCGCGTGGCCTTCGATCATCGTCGCGACGATCGACCGCTCGTGACGGCTGCTCTTCCGCAGATCTTCGAGGAACTCGCGCGCGAACGTGCGCAGCTCCGCGGCCGAGACGGTCTCGTGGCGCTCGAACCACGACCGCACCTCGTCGAGCAGATCCTCGCGGACCGTGGGGCCAATCGGCTTCACGACCGCGGGCACCGGCTTCGGCCCGGGCGCCGGCTTCGGCACGAGCGCCGCGAGTTGCGCGGTGTAGCGCCTCTCGGCCTCGGTCAGCGACGCGAGCGCGCCGTTGCGAACCATCACCGCCTCCTC
>JBBSOM010000142.1:0-6808 GCA_038259715.1 Longimicrobiales bacterium | reverse complement strand
GGCCCGCGCCCCGCCCACGCCGACGGCCAGCGCGAAGGCGAGGCCGACCGCGGCGAACGCGATCAGGACGGCGCCGACGATGATCTGGCGCGCGAAGCTGAGTTGCCAGAGCGCGAGCGCGCCCACGAGCGAGAGCAGCGCCCCCTTGAGCACCTTGGCCACGAGCGTCGCGTACGCGATGCCCTCCTCCTGGAGCGCGGCCGCCGTGCGTGCGGCCACGACGTTGCTGAGCACGAGCCCGACACCGATGATCAGCGCGACGACGCCCAGATTCGGGAGGTAGAACACGGTGCGGTCGATCAGACGTGACAGGACGGTGAGCCCCCAGATCTGGAACGCGTTGTCCAGGAAGACCAGGATGATCACCGTCATGACAAAGCCGCCCGCCAGCTCGTAGAGCGATGCTCGCACATCGCCCTTCGTGAAGGCCGAGCGCCATCCGCGCCGCCCACCGAGGCGGTCGAGACGGAGCCAAACCAGGACGCGCACGACCGCCCGCTTCGCGATCCACCCGACCAGAACTCCGATCGCCAGCACGAAAAGGCCGGCCGCCAGGGTGGGCAGATAGCGCCAGAAACCATCCACAACGTGGGCCAACGGTCCATTGAGTTGAGTCTGCACCTGGGGCATCTGGGCTCACTTCCTCCCGAAGAAGACACGCTCGAAGCGCCGTGCCCGTTGCTGCTCGACGCCACGGACCGCCACCACCGGATTGCGGCGGGAGCGTGACAGGTACGCGGCCAGTGTCTCCCCGAAGAGGGGGAAGTGGCCTTCCACCGGCGCGCCTACCAGAACCAGGTCGCCGGTCCGCAACGCCTGGGCCAGGCCGACCCCGATCTCCCTGCGGCGGAGCACTTCGACCGCGACCTCCTGCCCCGCTCCCGACCCGGCTTCCCGCCCGGTTCCTTCTCCAACTCCTTGGCCAACTCCCTCCCAGACCGCCACCGCCTGCCGCTCCACGTCGGCCGCCTGGATATCGGTCGCGTCCAGGGGCACCACCGTCAACGGCAGGATCTCCGCGTCGAACCAGTCCGCCAGAGCGGGAGAAAGGGCCGCTGCCAGGGGCGTGTTCCCTCCCGGGCCGAGCGGGACGACGATCCTCTCGAGCTTCTCTGGGCGCACGGTTCCGTACACCACGCCCACCTCACAGGGCGCATCGTGCAGAACCCGCTCCACCGAGGTGGCCACCAGCCGCTCGAAGAACGATTCGACGCTCGGCTCGCCCATGACCAGGAAGTTGCACTCCTCCTCCCGTACGGTCTCGACGATGCCGAAGCTGACCCGGCGGGAGATCTTGACCACCGAGCGCGAGTGGACACCCCTCGACGCAGCGTACGCCATGGCCCGTTCGAGCAGGGGCGCCAGCTCCCGCGCCCGGTGCCGTCCGGTGAGCAGGGCCTTTCCCTCCGGCACCTCCGCGACGCTCATCACGACCAGGTCGCCCGAACGCTTCCGGGCGACGGCCATCCCGACCTCCATGAGCGACTCGAGCCTCTTCGGGTTCGCGATGGCCACCAGGACCGAGTAGTCCTGACGCTCGAGGCGCTCCATCCACTCGCCGCGCTCCTCGAACGCCGCCTCGCGGTGCCGGCTGTGTGTGTAGTAGAGCACGGCACCGGCGCCCACCCAGATCAGGGCGGTCACGGTTCCAAGCGGGTACTCGCGGAGCAGAAAGAAGGCCAGCACCAGCATGCAGGCCATCGCCACGCCGGGAAGGAACGGCACCCAGGGGACCCGGAAGCCCCGGTCCAGGTCGGGCCGGATCTTCCGGAGCCGGATCAGAGCCACGTTCACCTGGACGAAGAGAAACAGGAACATGATGTCCGCGGCCGCCGCGACCTCTTCGATCGGCAGAAGCACGGCCATCGTCACGATGAGGAGGGTCGAGAACAGGATCGCCCAGTGAGGCGTGGCGCGGACGGGGTGCACCTCCCCGAGGAAGGGCGGCAGGTTGGCGTCCCGAGCCATCGCGAACGCCACCCGCGAGGACGAGTAGACGGTCGCGTTGAGTGCGGACAGCGTGGACAGAAGGCCACCGATCAGGATCAGGACGCCCCCGCCGCCGACGAACTGGTTGGCGGCGGCGACGAGCGCCAGCTCCTTCGCCTTTCCGAGGTAGTCCGCAACCGCAACGCCCGCCGGCGGGATGACCGCACCGATGGCCACCACGGCCACCAGAAGGTAGATGGGCACGACGACAATCAGCGAGATGAAGATGGCGCGCGGCACGTTGCGCTTGGGGTTTTCCACCTCCTCGCTGGTCTGGGCGATGATCTCGTAGCCTCGAACGCGATGAACGTGAGCCCCATCGCCGCGAGAACCGCGGTCCAGCCTTTCGCCATGAACGGTTCGAAGGCCAGTTGCCACTGGGGACGGTGGAGCATCGCCCACAGTCCGGTGGCGATGAACGCGCTGATGATCAGGATCTTCCCGATCGTGACGATGTTGCCGGCCTTCCCGGTCTCCGAGGCGCCTCGGTAGTTGATGTAGGCGAACACCGAGCAGGCTGCCACCGCCAGCCACTTCTCCAACGTCATGAAGCCGAGGTGGAATTCAGGGACCCCGGCCGCTTCCAGTACAAGTCGGAAATAGGCGCCGAAGCCCAGGGCGTAGAGGGAGCACGCCACCGCGTGCGCGAACCACGACATCCAGCCGCTCAGGAAGCCATTCGGGTCGGGCAGCGACGTCTTGACCCACAGGTAGCCGCCGCCGGCATCGTGGAAGGCGCTGCCCAACTCGGCATACGTCATCGCGGTGAGCAGGGCCACCACGGCGTTGAGCCCGAACACCAGGATGAGGGCGGGTCCGGCGACCCCCGCCGCAATGCCTGTCAGCACGAAGATGCCGGCGCCGATCATCGCGCCGACGCCGATCATCGTGATGTCGATGAGCCGCATCTCGCGGCTCAGGCGCACCTCGGGGCCGGTGGCTTCGGCCTGCGTGGGGGTTTCGGCCATTCAGCGCGCCCCGGTCCGTCTGCGTCGGATGTGATCCGACAGGTGCGGTCCGTACCGCTCCATGAACGGCCGGGTGTAGTCGTCCCCCCGAATGACTCCCCGACACGCCTCGGCGCCGCACACACAGGTGAATTCCGTCATGTGCTCGTCGTAGAAGGTGGCATAGTCCAACGTGACCTCCTCGCCTTCGGTCAGCGCGCGGCGCGCCACCACGTCCAACCCCTCGAGCCACGCGCTGGGGTCACACGAATGGTTGAGGGGACGCCACTCCTCCGGGTCCTCGCTCCACGTGACCCACACCTCGTCGGTGAGCGGCCACGCGTAGCGGCGAAACCACTCCATCCGGCGCTCGTCCCACTCCGCCTCGACGTGCGCGCGCGTGACCAGGTGGTGCGGCTGCTCCTCGAAGGCCAGAAGCACCTCGCCGGACTGGGCGGGGCGTGTGGTGAAAATACCGTAGTCACCGCCCGGACGGGGAAGCACGCGCCAACCTCCCTGCCGGGCCTGGTGACGCGCGAAGGCCGCCCGTACCAGCCGCTCGGTGAAGCCACTGTGACCCGCGGGATCGTGCGCGAGACAGAGATCCGCACTACCCGGGTCGGTCATCGGATAGTAGATGCCGCAGTTCGGATTGATCTCGAGCATGAAGGGGCGGCCGTCGGCGTCGACGCGCACGTCGCACCGTCCGAAGCCCGACCCGCGCATCCCCTGGAAGAAGTCCCCGGCCGCCGTACGGAGCCGCCGATCGAGGTCCGGGTCCCGAACGGGAAAGGCGTCGAGCCCGCCGTAGTGGATCCACTTGAGGTCGTAGTGCTTGAACGTCTCGCCTTCCGGGAAGGCGTACTGGATCGGTTGGTACGTGAACGGACACGCCGGATCGGCGGCGTTTTCGCCCACCAGGACCGTGCACTCGATGCCGTCGATGAACTCCTCGATGAGCGCCGCGCCGTACTTCCCGATCATCTCGGCGGCCCGCTCCCTGAGCTCTTCCCGGGTCGTGACGCGAGAGAGCGGGGTCAGACCGCAGCTCGCATAGCTGCTCGGGTGCTTCACGAACAGCGGAAAGCGAAGCGTGCGCGCCGCCACGTCGACGCCGTCGGGCCCATGGGCGAACACGTAAGCCGGCGTGTCGATCCCCCAGGCGCGGCATACGCGCTTCATGGCCTCTCGCGTCGGCTCGTAGAAGTCCGTGGCCGCCCCCGTGAAAGGTACGTTCAGCCACTCGAGCGTCTGCACCACCTCGATACCGACGCGCCCCTCGTCCCAGGCGCCGTCGCACAAGTTGAAAAAGACGTCGTAGCCGGCACGGGACGCTTCGACGACCTGCCTGACCGCCGTATCCTTCCGGAGTGTCAGGACCGTCCAGTCGGCGTCGGGAAGGTGCGGGCGGGGGTCGCAAGGCCAGTCACCGGGATCGAGGTGACCCGACTCGAGCTCCTGGTCGGTCAGCAGGCAGATGCGCATTCGCGCTCATCGTGTGGGCAGTCTCTACCTGGCCGCCTCACGTCTGCCGCAGGCTGCCAGCGCGGGTGGTACGATTGGAACATTGGAGCAACCACGCTCACCCGCCAGCCAGCAGTGGCTTCAGATAGCGGCCCGTCGCGCTCTCGGGAACCGTGGCGATGGTCTCCGGGCGCCCCATGGCCACGACTTCGCCGCCACGATACCCGGCCCCCGGACCGAGGTCGATGATCCAGTCCGCGACGACCATCAGGTCCAGGTTGTGTTCGATGACGAGGACGGTGTTGCCGGCTTCGACCAGGCGTGTGAGTACCTCCACCAGCTTCTTCACGTCCTCGCCGGATAGCCCCGTCGTGGGCTCGTCGAGGATGTAGAGTTTGCGGCCCCGCGTGCCCGCCGCCCCCGACAGTTCGCGCGCGATCTTCAGGCGCTGTGCCTCGCCGCCCGAGAGCGTGGTGGCCGCCTGGCCGAGGCGCAGGTAGCCCAGCCCCACTTGCTGAAGGTGCCAGAGCGTCTTGCCGAGCTTCCCCTCACGGATGAAGAAGCGGATGGCTTCGTCGACGGTCAATTCCAGGATCTGGACGACGTTCCTGCCCCGATACTTGACGTCGAGCAGCTCGCGTTTGTACCGCGTCCCGCCGCACATATCGCAAGGCACGTAGATGTCCGCCATGAAGACCATCTCGATCTGGACCTGGCCCGCGCCCTTGCACTCCTCGCAGCGTCCGCCGGAGACGTTGAAGCTGAAGTGGCCGGGACCGTACCCGCGCTCCCGGGACATGGGCTGTTCGGCGAGGATGCGGCGCACCTCGTCCCAGGCCTTGATGTACGTGACCGGGTTGGAACGCGGCGTGCGTCCGATCGGCGACTGATCGACGAGCACGACGTCGTCGAGGTGCTTGAGCCCCTCGAGTGCCTCGTATTCCCCCACCGCCTCACCCAGGTGTTCCTTTGCGCTCGTCTCTCCGCCGCCCAACTCGCGCTCCGCGGCCCGGAAGAGCACGTCGTGGATGAGCGTCGACTTGCCCGAGCCGGACACACCGGTCACCACGGTGAGCGTACCGAGGGGGATGTCGATGTCCACGCCGTGGAGGTTGTGCAAGCGCGCCCCCCGCAGCGTCAGGCAGGGGCCGTTGACTTTGCGGCGCTTCTCCGGCGCGCGGAGCGCCGACTTCCCGGACACGTAGCGGCCGGTCTGGGTATCGGCCTCCTGGAGCGCATCCGGAGCGCCCTCGAAAACAATCTCGCCGCCGCGTTCTCCCGAGAAGGGCCCCAGTTCCACCACGTGGTCCGCCGAGAGGATGGCCTGCGTGTCGTGCTCGACCACGACCACCGTGTTGCCCGCGTCCCGCAACTTCAACAAGAGGTCCAGCAGCGCGCTCGTATCCTTCGGGTGCAGTCCGATGGTGGGCTCGTCCAGAACGTAGAGCGTGTCCACCAGCCTCGACCCGAGCGAATTGGCCAGGCTGATGCGCTGGGCCTCGCCCCCCGAGAGCGTGCGCGTCTGCCGCGACAGCGTCAGGTAGCCCAGCCCCACGTCGATCAGGAAAGACAGCCGGGCGCGTACCTCCCTCAGGATGGTGGCTGCGATCTGCGCTTCCATCTCGATCAATTCGAGCGCGTCGACCCACGGGCCCAACTCCTCGAGGGGCATCTCGCCGACTTGGGCGATGTTGCGCCCGCCGACGCGCACCCGGAGCGCTTCCGGCCGGATGCGGGCGCCGCCGCAAGCCGAGCACGTCGTCGGGCTCTGATACTGTCGGAGGAAGACGCGGATATACTGCTTGTATCGCTTCTTCTCTCGCGATACGAGGAAGGGGATCAGCCCTTTGAAAGAGACCTCGGTCCGTCCCTCGCGCTTCTTACCCACCCGCTTCTCGGTGCCATAGAGCACCTCGTTCCGGAACTTCTCCGGAAGGTCCTCCCATGGCGTATGCAGCGACACGTTCCGCTCCCGGGCGAACTCACGTAGCCGCTCGCGCTCCTTCCTGTAGCGCGGCTTCTCCCAGGGGTCTACGGCCCCGTCCCCGATCGAGCGGGTGGTGTTCGGGATCATCAGGTCGACATCGTACTCGAGCGTTGCCCCGAAGCCCGTGCACAGCGGACACGTGCCGTAGGGGTTGTTGAAGCTGAAGAGCTGCGGTGTCGGGTCGAGAAACACGACTTCCGGGTGCTCAGGGCAGCGGAACCTCTCCGTGAACCGGAGGGGCGCGCCGCCGGCGTCGGCGATCAGGACGACGGCTTCGCCATCGCCCTCCGCAAAGCAGGTGCCCATGGAGTCGGCGAGCCGGTCGCGGATCTCGGGCGCGACCTTGAGCCGATCGACGATCACCAGGACCTCGCCCTCGGCCGTCAGGTCGTGGCCCAGTTCCGCCGGGTCCTCGGCCTCG
>JBBSOM010000141.1:0-6809 GCA_038259715.1 Longimicrobiales bacterium | reverse complement strand
GGGCCGCAACCTTCAACGACTCCCGCAGGGTCAGCATGAGCCGCGCGCCTGAGGGCAGGACGATGTCCTGATCCTTCACGAGGACGGACATGGCCGCACCCGCCGCGGCACCGATGATCCCGCCGATGACGGTGCCCTTCGTATCCTTCGCGATGGCCTGACCGATGATCGAGCCCGCGGCTGCGCCTCCGGCCACACGGATCACGTCGGCGCGTTCCAGCCCTCGCCCTTCCTGGACGGTCATGAGCGAGTCGAGGGAGGCGCTCACCGGGTACTCGTGATCGCGGACCACCACGCTGGACACGACCAGTCGGAGCGTCCCGATGGATCCGTCATTCGCTGCTGGACTCACCGCCGCGATGGTGCCGCGCACGGTGGACCCGCCCGGGATCGCTATGCGCCCGCCGGGGGCGATGACGTCCTTGGACACGGTGGCGGTGACAACGTCACCGGTGACGGCGCTCCTCGAGCTGACCTCGCCGTTGAGCGAAGCCTCTATCTGGGTTCCGCCGGCAAGGGTCAAGGTCGCGACCGCCGCGGCCTTGGCGGCCGCCGGGCGATCCCGCTCCGTGGACCCGTCTGGAGCGCCCGCGGACTCGCCCCTGGAGCAAGCCCCGGCGAGAACGACGAGGCCGAACAGGAGCAAACGGGATGGTGTCCGTGTCATGATAGGTCGCCTTCTGGCGCGTACTTCGCAGTGTGGATGTGGGCGTAGTGAGGATCGGCGCCTACTTATCGAAAACGTCTTCGATCTTGCCGATCAGTTCCTGCACTTTCCCTGCGTTCTTCTCGTCCTTGCCCTCGGCTTCCAGGGCGGCATCTCCGGTGACGTGGCCCGCCTTCTCGACCAGCTTGCCCTTGACCTGGTGGAGCTTGCCTCCCGCCCGGTCCTTTCGCGCTGCGTTTCACTACAAGACCCTCCGACCCTGGATCACCCGTATGAGCACGACGATGATGGCGATGACCAGGAGAACGTGGATCAGGCCGCCCATCGTGTAGGACGTGATCAACCCCAGTGCCCAGAGCACGATGAGGATGATGGCGATCGTCATTAGCATGGTTGAATCCTCCCTTTCGCCCCTTCGGGCTTCAGCGTAGGTACTGGAAGAGACCGACGAGGCCGACGACGCCACCCCCGGCCATGATGATCGTCCCGGTGTCGCCGTCGATGAGGGAACCCACGATCAGCCCCGCTCCGCCCACGATCATCAGGGCCACGCTCTGGCTCCGACGCATGGCCGGCATGGCCGCAACGGTGGGGGCGTTGGCCAGCTCGCCCACCAGCACCGGCGCGAGGAGGACGGTGGGAGCAATGGCGCGCATGGAGGAGTTCATGAGCGCGACGCCCTCGTCTCCGGACGGACGCTGCTGCGCGGAGGCCGGCGCGGCGACGGCAATGGCAGCTACGAGGGCAAGGGCCCCGGCGGACCATCGATGGGCGGATGACATGGGAGGTACTCCGGACTTGGATGGCGTAGCCGCACTGTTGCCGGCGCTTCGGCGGACCTTCCCACGGGGGTAAGCGTGGTGAGATCCGTACAGAAGGAATCTGCCGGCAGCCCTCACGGGCCGACATCGTTCATCGGGAGGGAAGAGGGTCTACGTCGTTCGGGGGACGGCACGAATCCCCGAGTGCCTACAACGGGCTAGTCACGAATTCCATCACGTCGACGGGTTCCGGGAAGATGTCCATCACGATGACGCGCGCCTGCATCCTCGGCACCGTCGACGGCGACCACTTCGAAGTCGGCGTGCCGTTCCAGGATGGCCACGATCCCTTCCCCGCAGCAGCCGGTTGTCCTCGACCACCACGAGGGGAATCGCATCAACGTCAGGGCTGCTTCTGTCCATGGGCGTACGCGGCGATCTGCAGTCTGGTGTGCAGCGTGAGCTTCTCCATGATGTTACGGACGTGGCTCTTTACCGTGTGGGTCGCGATGTGGAGGCGCCTGGCGATCTCCTTGTTGCTCATTCCCTCCGAGATGAGGTTGATCACCTCGCGCTCACGGGGCGTCATGCGCACGGCGTCCAGCGTGAGGGGCCGGCCCTTGGCCACGGCGTCCCGGGCGATCTGGGAGAACAGGGATCCGGTCATCTGGGGCGGCAATACGTTGACCCCCTCGGCCACGGACTGGATGGTGGCTGCCAGATCTTCCAGCGTGGCGTCCTTCATGATGAATCCCGACACGCCGGCGTTGACGTACTCCATGATCTCCTCGTGCACCGGCAGGAGATCCATCACGATGACCTTCGCCTCAGGGAACTCCTTCCTGACGCGCTCGGTCATGCGCAGGCTGTCGCCGTTGCGGAGCCCGAGGTCCAGAAGAATCACATCGGGCGTCTTATCCCGGAGCAAGGCCGGCCCCATGCTGGAGCCCGCCGCGACCACCACGAACTGGGGCAGTCGGCTCAGGAGCGCGCTGATCCCTTCGCGGACCAGGCGATTGTCCTCGATAATGGCAACTGCGATGACACGCCCTTCACTCATACCGGTCTCCCCATGCGGATTCTGGTGTTGTGCTGCCACAGTTTAAAGTCCACGGTCCGTCTTCGCGAGGATCTCTTCGGCGGAGATGTAGCCGTCGCTGGAACGAGCGACATCGCCGCGTCCAATTCCACCACACCCTCGTAATCACTGTTCCAGGACAGCAGGCCCGCTGCAGTTCGGCAGCGTGTCACCCGACCCCGGCGGCGGGCAACCCGGCCGAACCGCTAACTTCAGGGCATGAGGCTCACACGTGCTGAAGCACCCGTAGTCCGCCGTGCGGTCGAAGCGTATCGCGAAGCGAGGTCGAAGCCGAGGAAGGGGCGGTTCATCGGGCCCACCGCCGACCAGCTCCTCGCAGAGTTGATGCCCACACCCATCCGGTGGGCCGAGCTCGCTTCATTCGTCATCGTGATGGCGGAAAGACCCGAGACGCTCCTCCTTCGTGACCCTGAACGCTCCAAGCCTGAAAGAGCGCTCGCACCTTCTCCCCACCCAACGGACGCTGGGATCCCACAGCGCTCCCTCCGGCACCTCCCCGGCTGATCCACGCCGCGAGTTCAGACGTCCGGGACGGCGTTCAAGGTTGTGGGCGGCATCCTCGGAACGTGGCACCAGGACGACGATCCACGCGCTCTCGATCTCGGATCTCGTCAGGCACAGCGATCTCGCCACGGGGTACCTGATGTATACACACAGGGCTGCCGGAAGCAGGTTCGAGACAAACCGTCCCTACGGCATTCCGTCTTTCAGGAGGTCCTCCCATGGACCTGACCTTTCCCACGGGCGCGAGCAACTACCTGGCCGTCCTCGTCGCGGCCGTCGCGACCTACCTACTGAGAACCCTCTGGTACTCCCCCGCCCTTCTCGGAAAGCTGTGGATGGCAGCCTCGGGACTCACGGAAGAGAAAACCAAGCAGGGAAACGTGGGGTTGATCTTCGGGGCCTCCTTCGTTCTAGAGCTCGTGGCGGCTTTCGTGCTGGCCATGTTCATCGGCACGGAGGCGACGTTTACCTTCGGCCTCCAGACCGGCTTCCTCGCGGGGCTGTTCTGGGTGGCCACAGCGTTGGGCGTCGTCTACCTTTTCGAGCGACGCTCGCTGAGGCTGTGGCTCCTGGACGCGGGCTTCATGACCCTGGCGTTCACGGTTATGGGCGGCATCCTCGGAGCCTGGCACTAGACCAGATGGTTCTTTCGGACTAGGCCACGATTCAGTCGCACGACGGATTCCGGCGACGGGTGGCCCCCATAGCTTCCATGATCGGTGCCGCATCGTCGAAGGCCAGACGCGCCGGGACGGACAGGGTCGCTCGTGCGGCCGGCGTCCCGCGCGCAAAGCCCCGGAGACGTGCAGACGAGGCTCGCCGGGGCCCCCCATGGAGATTCCGAAATGAACACAGTCAAGATCATCGCCATCGTGCTCATCACCGCAGGCGCCCTGGGCCTCGCGTACGGGGGCTTCACGTACACGCGGAGCACCCAGCAGACACAGGTGGGCCCGTTCTCGATGACGTTCAAGGACAGGCGGACTGTCGCGGTTCCCATCTGGCTGGGTATCGGCGCCGTGGTCATGGGTGCCGGGTTATTGCTTGTACCGCCGCGGAAGGGCTGAGCGTAGTCTCCTAGCACTCTGTTCACCCCTTTGGGCGATTACCCGCGCGCCGCGACCTGTATATCGTCCGGCACATCAGCGGGTCCTGCCCAAGCTGATGCCTGCTTCGGCGGCTAAACTTTGGGCCGGTCCGGCCGCCGACCACTCCGACGTGCGGGGAGCGAGATGATCGACAACGATGGCGGGTCGCCCGGAAAGGCGCTCTGGGCATATGCATACGAGATCGTGCCCGCTCAGATCGAGGATGGCCTGTTCTCGATCCAGGGACTCCTTGACGAAGAGCACGGCGCCGCCCTGTGCGGAACGCGGACCTGGGCAGGCAGGATCGTCTACCATCGCCGGATGACGCACATCCTCGTCGTGAGCGACGGCCCGGAGCAGGATCGCGAGGTCAACCGCAAACTGGAAACCGAGCTGGCGTCGTTGGAGGTGAGGTTCGCGCTCACCGTTCCCCTGGCCATACCCGACGACCGGCCATCCCCGCCGCAGGTGGGGGGGGCCTCCGAGACGCCGCCCGGGGTCCCCGGCAAGCGCACACGACGCCGTCCCCTGGAGTGAGCCTTTGTTGCGGTCCGTGCCGCATTCATCCGCTCCCCGTCCGAAGGTGCTAGTCCCTTCAGGGGGCCGGAACTGCCCACTCTGATGCACCGAGCGGTAGCTCCTTTTTCATTCCGATGACGGATGGTTGCTGCGATGGCGAGCCGCGAGCGTTCACCGGAGCGATGAGGTAGCCTCCACGGGAGTTGTCATGGGACGCACGATGCGGGACCCCGTCGACCCACGGACGCTGGACCGCTTCACGGAGCTGGCGGCGAGGGTGCTGGACGTCCCCGTCGTGCACCTGGATCTGATGGATGAAACGCGGGGCATGGTGGTGAGCAGTGTCGGCGTGCGTGAGTCGACGGCCATGCGCGAGAGGCCGCTCGCGGCCGTCGTCGAGATTGCCCTCGTGGCCTCGGATGACCGCCCGGTGGGCACCCTGACCGTGATGGATTGGATGCCTCGCCGCTGGAGCGCCCCGCAGCGCGAATTCCTCAAGGAGCTTACCATCCGGATCGTCGGTGAGGTGGATATCGGGCCCATCGCGCGGAGGATGTGACGTCCCCGGCCCGCGCACCGTCCAACTACACCGCGCGGCTGATCCCTCGCGACGACGGGATCGCCGTGCCCCTGGAAGACGCCCGCATCCTCGGGCAGCGGTGACGCGCCGACTCCTTCTGCGCCGTGCGTCTCTTCATCGACGCGTAGCGGCGGCAGGGGGTGCCGTGGTCTGGCTCGGCGGAGGGCCCTCGGCGAGTTCGTTGAACGTCTCCCCGTAGAGGGCCCAGACGGTGACGAACAGCGCAGCCACGATGGGCCCCACGATGAAGCCCACAGGACCGAACAGGATCAGCCCACCCAACGTGCTCAGAAGCACCAGGAGATCCGACATCCGGATGTCGCGGCCCACGAAGCGGGGGCGCAGGAAATTGTCGATGGCGGTCACCACCAGACCGCTCCAAACGAGAAGGCCAAGACTCGCGAGGGCATGGCCCGTCACCAGGAGGTAGAGTACCACCGGCGCCCAGACCAACGCCCCGCCGATGACGGGGACGATGGAGGCAACCGCGGTGACGGTCCCCCAGAAGGCCGGGCCACGGATCCCCACCACCCAGAAGGCGAGCCCGGCGAGCACCCCCTGGATGATCCCGATCAGAAGCGAGCCCTTGAGGGTCGCCCGGGTCACGGACACGAACCTCTCCAACAGCCGCTCGTTGTCCGCCGGCGCCAGCGGCACGTAGTGGAGGATGCGATCCAGGATCGCACGGCCGTCGAACAGGAAGAAGAACATCGCGTAGAGCATGACGAAGAACTGGAGGAAGAAGCCCAGCGTGCCGCGCGTCACCGCCCCCAGGCTCCCCACCAGGAACGTCCCCACCGCGGAGGCCACCTCCCCCGCCTTCGCCACGACCTCCTCGCTGGTGGGCACCAGACTCTTGATCCCGGGAAGCCGCTGCAGGACCGCCGAGGCCTCGATCCGCCGGTCGAGGTCTCCCACCGCCGTGATCTGCTTCTCGATCCAGGGGCCCGCGCTCTGGGATACCTCCACCGCCTGGCTGACCACGAGACCGAGCACGGTCAGCACCGGGAGTCCGATGACCAGCAGGATGATCGCGATGGTGCCCATCGAAGCCAGGGCCCGGCGACCCTTCATGCGCCGAACCAGCGCCGCGTAGAGCGGATGAGCCGTGCCGGCGAAGACGGCGGCGAGGAGCACTGCGAGAAGGAACGACCGGATCATGAGCAGGAACAACAGCGTGATCCCGACGGTCAGCCACGCGAGGAAGATCATCGCCGTGCGACCCCCGGGTCGCTCCGATGCGCTCATAGGCTCGCTCATGGACGTTTTCACCTGACCGCCGGAGACGCGGACGCGACTCCCGGCCCCGGTGTCGATGGAGGCGGACGTGACGCCACGAGGCGGATCACGCCGGCCGTGAGATCGCCGGCAAGGAGGTCCAGTCCACCGTCGAGGAGCGAGACGAGGGCGCCGTAGTCTCCCACCCTCCAGCCGGGCCGTCGGTAGTCTGTGGTTCCCCGGGCGAGCGCCACCCCGTCATTCTGCCCCAGGATCTCCCACGTGGCCAGCATGTGGACGCCCCCTTCCACGGAGCCCGGTTCTCCGAGTGCCAGGCCCTCGAAGCGCAGCACGTCGATCTGGATGACGTAGT
>JBBSOM010000140.1:0-6831 GCA_038259715.1 Longimicrobiales bacterium | reverse complement strand
GCCGGTTCCGTCGCCTCCGGATCGCGCGGGGGGTTGAACGAGGTCCACCCCGTCCGGTAGGATGATTCCCCGTAAGTACATACTGTTGGCCCGTCGTCTAATGGCAGGACACCGGTCTTTGGAATCGGTGGTGGTGGTTCGAATCCACCCGGGCCTATTTTTCTTTCCCGCGGTCGTGAAGTCGGCGGACATTGACGCTATGGCGCGTCTTTCCTAGCTTTTTAGGCTTCCGAAGTCAGGCTTCTTCGGGACCGGAACCTCCTGCTCCGAAGCCTCCGGACTCCATGGACGACACCTTCAGACGCGGACCGCTCCTCCTCATCGGCGGCCGGGCCAATCGGCCCCTGGCCACCGAGATCGGAGAGCTCATCGGCAAGTCTCCCGACGGGGTGACGATCCGCAACTTCGCCGATGGTGAGATTTTCGTCCGTATCGATCGCAATGCCCGCGGGCGGGATGTCTTCATCGTCCAGCCTACCGTGGCCCCCGCGGACTGCATGATGGAGTTGTTGCTCCTCATCGATGCGGCGAAGCGCGCGTCGGCCGCTCGCGTGACGGCAGTCGTGCCCTACTTCGGCTATGCCCGACAGGACCGAAAGGATCAGCCGCGGGTCGCGATCGGGGCGAAGCTGGCGGCCAACTTGATCGTCGCTGCGGGTGCGGACCGGGTGGTGTCGGTCGACTTCCATCAGCATCAGATTCAGGGGTTCTTCGACATCCCCGTGGATCACCTGTATGCGGCCCCGGTGCTGACGAAGTACTTCCGGGACCTGAAGCTCCAGGATCTGGTGGTGGTCGCGCCGGACGTGGGTTCCGCGAAGATGGCGCGGGGCTTTGCCAAGCGGCTCAGCGCGAGTCTGGCGATCATCGACAAACGCCGCCCCGTGGCCAACGTCGCGGAGGTGGTGAACGTGGTCGGCGAGGTGGAGGGGAGGACGTGTCTTCTCGCCGACGACATGGTGGACACCGGTGGCACCCTGGCCAACGCGGTTCACGCGCTCCGTGAGCGCGGCGCCAAAGCCGTCTACGCGTGTGCCACGCACGCCCTTTTGTCGGGTCCGGCGGCGGAGCGATTGGCGGCCGCCCCTCTCGAGGAGATGGTGGTCACCAACACCATCCACGTCCCGGAGGAACGCCGCTTTCCGGGCCTCAGGATCCTGTCCGTGGCGGATCTCCTCGCCAAGGCCATAGACCACATCCACTCGAACGAGTCTGTGAGTCAGCTCTTCGAGATCACTCCCGATAACTGAAGCAGGTAGAGAAGATGACGACCACGACGAGCTTGAAGGCATGGAGACGGGAAGGCAGGGGAAAGGGCGCGGCGCGCAAACTGCGGGCGGCGGGACGGATTCCCGGTATCGTCTACGGGAAGGATATGGAGCCGATCTCCATCGAATTCGGGGCCATGGAGGCGGAGCATCTCTTCCAGGCGATCTCGGTGGAAAACACGATCGTCTCCGTCGAGATCGAGGGCGACGAGGAGGCGCACGAGACACTGGTACGCGAGATCCAGAGCCACGCGCACCGCTATCAGTTGATCCATGTGGATTTCCTGCGTATCCAGAAGGGTGTGGCGGTCGAGGTCGAGATTCCGGTCGAACTGGTGGGCACGCCCATCGGCGTGAAGATGAACGGCGGCATGCTCGAACAGATCATCCACGAGTTGCGCGTCGAGTGCATCCCGTCGCTCATCCCCGAGATGATCTCGGTGGATGTGAGCGCATTGGATCTCGAGGATTCCCTGCACGTCTCGGACATCACCCTGCCGGAAGGTGTGACGGTGACCAGCGACGAGGAGCGGACCATCTGTATCGTGTCCGTTCCGCGCGCCGTGGCCGCCGAGGGCGACGAAGGCGAAGAGGAAGCCGGAGGTGAGGCCGCCGAACCCGAAGTCATCGGTGGGAAGGACGACGACGACGAGGATGAGGGCTGAGGGGAGCAGGGACATCGTACGTGAAGGTTGTCGTCGGTCTCGGGAACCCGGGGTCCGAGTACGATTCCACCCGGCACAACGTCGGATGGTGGATGATCGACCGGCTGGCCTACGACTGGCGCTTCGGCGCCTTCGCGCGGGATGGGCGAGCCGCGGTTGCGGAGGGGTTCGTCGCCGGGGAAGACGTGCGCCTGGTGAAGCCCACGACCTTCATGAACCGGAGTGGGCAGGCACTTCGGTTCCTGACGGAGCTGGAGACGTTCGACGTATCGACCGACCTGTTGGTGGTCGTCGATGACGCCGCCATGGACGTGGGCCGCGTGCGGTTCCGTGCCCAGGGCAGTGCCGGTGGCCACAACGGGTTGAAGTCGGTTTCGGGCGCGTTGCGTTCCGACGCGTACGCGCGTCTCAGGATCGGCGTGGGGCGGAAGCCGGAAGGTGCGGACCTCGCGGACTGGGTGTTGTCGCCCATGCCGCCCGAGGACGAGGAGTTGATCGTCGGGCTGCTGCCCGAATTGACCCGGGCCGTCGAGGCCTGGATTTCCGATGGGATCGAAGTGGCGATGAGCCGCTCGAATCGCTAACACGAAAAGGAAACCGATCCGATGACCGACCTCGTCGCAATCACCGATTGGGCCTGGATGTTCGGCCTTGTCGGGCTCCTGTGTGCCGCAGGGATCTACGGCTACGTAAAGAAGCAGCCCCCGGGCACCGAGCTGATGATCGATCTGGGCAACCAGATCCACGATGGAGCGATGGCGTTCCTTCGCCGGGAATACACGGTATTGGCAGTGTTCGTGATCGTCGTTGCCATCCTGTTGAGGCTCGCGATCGGCACCATGCCGGCACTCGCGTACATCTTCGGCGCACTGAGTTCGGTGGCGGCAGGCTTCAGCGGGATGAAGGCCGCGACGCGCGCGAACTCCCGGACATCCGCGGCCGCGAAGGACGGGGGCCAGGGCAAGGCTCTACGGGTCGCCTTCTTCGGCGGCGCGGTGATGGGTTTGGCGGTCGCCGCGCTGGGCCTGCTTGGTCTGGGCGTCCTCTACTACATCTTCGCCGCGTCCGCCGTGCCGGGCACGGGTGAGTTTCCGAGGTTCGCCGAGATCGTGTCGGGCTTCGCGATGGGAGCGAGTTCGATCGCACTGTTCGCGCGCGTCGGCGGGGGGATCTACACCAAGGCCGCCGACGTCGGCGCCGACCTGGTCGGAAAGGTCGAGGCGGGGATCCCCGAGGACGATCCGCGCAACCCGGCCACCATCGCGGACAACGTCGGCGACAACGTCGGCGACGTGGCCGGCATGGGCGCGGACATCTTCGAGTCCTACGTGGGCTCCATCGTCGCGACCATCGCGATCGGCGCCACCGCACCGGCTCTGGCTTCGCACCGCGGGGCGGCCGTGGCGCTTCCGATTCTCACGGTCATGGTGGGCCTGATCGCCTCGCTGATCGGCATCGCGATGATGAAGGTGCTCGAGCGCACCAACCCGGCGGCCGCGCTGCGAAACGTGACGTTCATCGCCGCCGCTCTTTTCCTCGGAGCCATGTACTTTGTGGTCCGCTCCCTGGGGATCTCGTTCGCGGACGCGGAAACCGGTCGCATCTTCTCGACCCTCGGTCCGTGGATCGCGATCGTGTCCGGTACGCTCGTAGGCATCGCCATCGGCCTGGTCACCGAGTACTACACGGCGGCCGGCCCGGTGCGCCGCATCGCCGAAGCCAGCAAGACCGGCTCTGCGACCAACATCATCGCGGGGCTGGCGGTCGGCATGGAGTCCACGGCCATTCCGGTCCTCCTGATCTGCCTCGCGATCTTTTCGTCGTTCTGGTTCGCCGGGCTCTACGGTATCGGCATTGCCGCGGTGGGCATGCTCGCCACGGTGGGCGTGACGATGTCCGTCGACGCGTACGGCCCCATCGCGGACAACGCGGGTGGGATCAGTGAGATGGCTCAACTGGGTCCGGAGGTCCGCAAGATCACCGACTCGCTCGACGCCATCGGCAACACGACGGCGGCCATCGGGAAAGGCTTCGCGATCGGCTCCGCGGCGCTGACGGCCCTCGCGCTCTTCAGTGCGTATTCATCCAAGGTGGGGCTGCAAGCCACGGGTATCGACATCGTGAACCCGATCGTGGTCATCGGTCTTTTCCTGGGCGGCATCCTGCCGTTCTTCGTATCCGCGCTGACGATGACGGCCGTGGGCCGCGCCGCCCAGGGCATGGTGGACGAGGTCCGCCGGCAGTTCCGGGAAATTCCCGGCATCATGGACGGCACGGGAAAGCCCGACTCGGCCCGGTGCATAGACATCTCGACGCGGGCCGCGCTCCGGGAGATGATCCTGCCCGGCGTGACCGCGGTGGCGGCGCCGGTCCTCGTGGGATGGCTGCTCGGCGTCGAGGCGCTCGGCGGGCTTCTGGCCGGGGCGACCGTGACGGGAGTGCTCATGGCGCTCTTCATGGCCAACGCCGGCGGTGCGTGGGACAACGCCAAGAAGTACATCGAGGGCGGGGCGCACGGCGGCAAGGGTTCGGAACCCCACAAGGCGGCGGTCGTGGGCGACACGGTCGGCGACCCGTTCAAGGACACGTCCGGCCCTTCGTTGAACATTCTCATCAAGCTGATGAGCGTAGTATCGCTGGTGTTGGCGCCATGGTTCGTGAAGATCCACCATCTCAACGTCACGGAGGCGGTGGGCTGGGTGGAACACGTGGTCCGGGGAGTCTTCGGCTGATCGTGAAGGAGGGAGCGTGACCAGCGCCAAAGAAGCGACGTTCGAGAATGCGATGGCCTTCGCGGCCGACCTCATCCGCATCCCCGGGCTCCCGGGGCACGAAGGCGATGTAGCCAAGCGGGTCAGAGAGGAGATGGAGGCGCTCGGCCTGGACGACGTGCGTGTCGACGAGGCCGGCAACGTCATCGGTGTGGCGAAAGGGCGTGGCACGGCCCCTTCGGCGCTGCTCAACAGCCACACGGACGTGGTGGCCGAGGGCGACCACGCGGAGTGGGAGGTCCCCCCCTTCTCGGGCGCCGTCCAGGACGGCTTTCTGCACGGCCGCGGGGCCATGGACATCAAGGGCCCGCTCGCGCTCCAGACCTACAGTGCTGCGGCGCTCGCCGGGCAGTCTCCCGGCGACGTGATCGTGGCCCACACGGTGCTCGAGGAGCGCGGCGGGCTCGGCATGAAGCACCTGCTCACGTCCGGCGAGGTCTCACCCGGGTTCGTCCTCATCGGCGAGGCCACGCACGGCGACCTGTGCATCGGTCATCGGGGCCGCGCGGAGCTGGAGGTGGTCATCACGGGCCTGGCGGGCCACGCCAGCGCTCCCGGACGGGCTCGCAATGCGCTCGACCTGCTCGGTGATGTGCTCGCCGCCATCCGGGAGTTGGGTGCGAACCAACCCTCCGTGGAGGTGCTCGGCGCGTCGTCGCTTACCGCCACCATGGTGGACGTCCTGCCCGAAAGCCGGAACGTGATCCCCGACAAGGTAGTCGTGGCGCTCGACTGGAGGATCCTGCCCGACGACGACGACGCGTCGCTGCAGGCGCGGGTGCGTGCCGCGCTCGACGAGCGCATTGGGGCCGTGCCGGAGGGCTTCCAGATAGGGGTGCGTATGGCCCACGAGCACCAGGTGGCGTACACCGGTCTGGAGGAGGGGCGGGATCTGCTCACGCCCGGCTTCCTTATGGATCCCGATCACCCGATGGTGACGGCTGCGGCCCGCGCGGTCGGAACGCGTGACGACCCGGCCACGCCGGCGACCGTGCGTCCCTGGACCTTCGCCACCGACGGCGGGTGGTCGTGCGGCGTATTCAAGATCCCCACGATCGGCTTCGCACCGGGCGAGGAGCGCTTCGCACACACCAATCGGGAACGTCTGGACGTAGAGGAGGCCCGCTGGGCGTTCGCGCGCCAGGCGAAGTTGATCGTCGCCGCCCAGGATGCCCTCCTCTGATGCTGCGTGTCGGAATCGTCGGGCTCCCGAACGTCGGGAAGTCCTCTCTGTTCAACGCCCTGACGGCCGCCGGCGCGCCGTCCGAGAACTACCCGTTCTGCACGGTCGATCCCAATGTCGGCACGGTGGAGGTGCCCGATCCGCGCCTGGATGAGATCCATGCTCTGACAGGGTCGGCGAAGCGCGTACCCGCGGTGATCCAATTTGTGGACATCGCCGGCCTGGTCGAAGGCGCGTCCCAGGGGGAAGGGCTGGGAAACCAGTTCCTGGCCAATATCCGTGAAGTCGATGCCATCGCGCACGTTCTGCGCTGCTTCGACGATGACGACGTGGTCCACGTTGCCGGCAGCGTCGATCCTATCCGTGACCGCGAGATCGTCGAAACCGAACTCGCGCTTTCCGATCTGGAGATCGTGGTGCGTCGCCTGGAACGGCTGGAGAAGAAGGCCAGGTCGGGGGACAAGGATGCGGTCCGCGAAGCGGCCGCGCTGCGGAAGGTCCTCATTCCCCTCAACGATGGGAAGGCGGCACATACCGCGGACCTCACCGACGAAGAGCGACGCACGGTTGCGGCTTTCCAACTCCTGACCATGAAGCCCGTGCTCTATGTGGCGAACGTGGCCGAGGGGGATCTGCCGTCGGGACGCAACCGATGGACCGACGCCCTCGAAGCGGTGATCCGCGAAGACGGTGATGCGGAAATGGTCTCGGTCTGCTCGGCCATCGAGGCCGAGTTGGCCGAGTTGGACCCGGAGAACCGGACCGAGTTCCTGCATGAGTTGGGTCTGGAGGAGCGCGGACTCGACATGCTGATTCGCGGCGCGTATCACCTCCTGGGGCTCATCACGTTCTTCACGACGGGCGAGAAGGAATCCCGCGCCTGGACCATCCATCGGGGCGCGCGCGGTCCGGAGGCGGCCGGCGCGATCCATTCCGACTTCGAG
>JBBSOM010000139.1:0-6833 GCA_038259715.1 Longimicrobiales bacterium | reverse complement strand
GATCAAGCTGGCCTACGACATCGCGACCAGTGACGATGCGCGCATCCAGGCCATCCGCGACAACGTGATCCTCGCGCTCTGGCCCTCGCTCAACCCGGACGGTCAGACGCTCGTCTCGGACTGGTACACGCAGAACGTCGGAACGCCGTTCGAGGTGTCCCCGATGCCGATGCTCTGGCAGAAGTACATCGGCCACGACAACAACCGCGACGCGTACATGGCCAACATGATCGAGTCGCGCACGCTGGAGCGGACGTGGCGCTACTGGGAGCCCGAGATCATCTACGTGCAGCACCAGTCCTCCCCCTTCCCCACCCGCATCTGGCTCCCGCCCTTCGCGGACCCTATCGCGCCGCGTGTGCCGGCCCTGATGTCGCGCGAGGTGAACACGATCGGCATGACCATCGCGCAGATGCTCGAGGCCCGTGGGCTCCCCGGCGCGACCCACATGGGCACGGGCTTCGACGCCTGGTATCCCGGATACGTCGACTACATGCCGATGCTCCAGAACCAGGCCGCGTTCTGGACGGAGACGGCGCTGTACGGCTACGCGACCCCGCACTTCTACACGCTTTCGGACTTCCCTGCGGACATGCGGGACCTGCGTCCCGAGCCGCTCTACCCGAGCCCCTGGCAGGGCGGATGGTGGCGGCTCGCCGACGCGGTCGAATATATGGAGGTGGCCTCTCTCGCGGTGCTCGACTACGCGTCGAAGTACCGGGAGGACCTCCTCTTCAACCGGTACCAGTCGGGGCGCGACGTCGTGGCGCGCTATCGGGCGGGACCGCCCTATGCGTACTTCGTGCCGCAGGAACAGCGCGATCCCGTCGCGGCCGTCGAGTTGCTCCGCCGTCTGGCCTACAACGGGATCCGCGTGAGCGCGCTGACCAGCGCCCTCACGCACGAGGGCATCAGCTATCCCGCGGGCACCTGGGTGATCCCGATGGATCAGCCCTTCGCCGAGTTGGCCCGCCAGGTGCTCGAAGTCCAGACGTACCCCGACCTGCGCGAGTACCCCGCGGGCCCGCCCGAGCAACCGTACGACGCGGCTGGCTGGACGCTTCCATTCTCGATGGGCGTGGAGGTGGTCGAGGCCACACAGCCCCTCACCGACGCGGAGCGCGGGGCCTTCGACCCGCTGGATGGCGAGGCGAAGCCATGGGACGCCGACATTGAAGACGCGTCCCCGTTCGACGCGGCACCTGGCGTGGGCTTCGATGACAACCCTGTCGCGACGGCCATCGTACCGCCGGCCGGCCGGATCAGGGGAAGCGGCGGAGCGCTCCACCTGGACCCGGCGCAGAACAACACGTTCAAGGCGCTGGGCGAAGCATGGGACGCCGGCGCGTCGGTACGTTGGAGTGCGGACGGAGGCGGAACGTACGTGGTCACCGGCCTTGGCGATGCGGCCGCGAACCGGATCGCCTCCCAGTTGGCCCTTCAAGCTTCCCGAGGCTCGGCGTCGGGCGTCGAGCTGCCCCGACCGCGCGTCGCGCTCTACCGACCCTGGACGGCGAGCATGGACGAGGGATGGAGCCGATGGCTCCTCGAGCGCTACGACATCCGCTTCAGTAGCGCCTACGACGCCGACCTGCGCGCCGGAGGCCTGGCCGACCGTTACGACGTCGTCATCCTTCCGGCGGAGCGGCCGTCGTCCTTGAAGAACGGGTACGCCAAGGGAGTCGCTCCGGATCGCTACACCGGAGGCCTCGGCAACGAGGGCATCCGTGCGCTCGACGCGTTCGTGAGTGCCGGTGGCACGCTCGTCTGCTTGAGCCAGGCGAGCGACCTGTGCATCGACGAACTACATCTGCCGGTGACCGACGTCGTGCGCGGCCTGGCCCGCGATGTCTTCTTCTCGAGCGGCTCGATCCTGCAGGTACGGGTCGATACGGCGCACCCGGTCATGGCGGGCATGGCGGACCGGTCCCCCATCTTCTTCGACCGGAGTCCGGTCTTCACCACCAAGGACGGATTCGAGGGCGCCGTGCTCGCGAGCTACGCTGCCCAAGGGTCACCCCTGATGTCGGGGTACCTCCTCGGGGAGCAGCACCTACAGGGTCAGGCGGCCGCCGTGGACGTGCATCATGGAGCGGGACACGTGTTGCTGATCGGCTTCCGGCCACAGTGGCGGGGTCAGCCCTGGGGCACATTCCGGGTGCTCTTCAACAGCGCGCTCTTCCATGGCGCGGTCGCGAAGGCGGCCGTGGGCACGACGGGCTTCTGGACCCGACCCGAAGCGCCTACGCAGGGTGCGACATCCTCGCCCAGAGCTCGTTGAGATGCGTTGACACCTGCTGCATCGCGTCGACGACGATCGCGTCGAGGGCGCGACTGATGTCGGGTCCGATCAGGGTGGACAGGAAGCGCGCCGGGTACTCGAGATCCCAATCCAGGAACGGCTCCGGCCCCTTGTCGAGGTGCTGCAGCACGCGGATGAAGAGGTAGCTGTCGTCCAACAGCCCGGCGAGCCCCTGCGTCATCTCCGGGATCAGATCCAAAGGCTGCACGAAGTACTGTACCGCGTGGTCGAGCAACGGACCCACGATGTTCTGCAGCCCCCGTTCGTCCGCTTCCTGCCGCGCACGCGCGAGGAATACGGGAATCGACTCGATGATCTCCCGAGCGACTTCCGCCGCTTCCCGCACCTCGGCCGCTTCGGCTCCCCCCAGCCGCTTCTGGATGAAGCGCTCGAGCGTGTCCATGCCTCCGCGGATGCGGGCGCTCTCGATGACGGCCTGGACGTCGGAGACGTGGGCTCCGCCAGGGGTTCCGAATACTGGGCTTGCTTCGTCGGGCGTGGGTTCGGACACGGCGGGCTTCCTGCCTGTGCGGGGAGCGGTCGAGCGATCCGTCGATAGAATGGCCGTCCCGGCTCCGCGAAGCCAGTGCGACGCCTTGCCGCGAGCGGCCCGGACAAAGACCTTCCGGCCCCCGGAATCCACGACCTTCACCGACCGGAGACCATGCGCTTCCCTCGTACGCCGACGAGCGTCCTCCTGTGTGTCCTCAGCGCCGCGATGACGCTGGCCACGCCGGGCCCGGTCCACGGACAAGACAGACCCGACAACTGGAACGTCCAGCTCGAGTTGGGCTTCAACGGGGCATCCGGCAACAGCTCATTCTCGATCCTGCGAACCGGAGCTCGCGCGAAGCACCTGAGCACCGATGTGACGGAATTCGAGGTCTCGACGGTCGTTCGCTACGGGAAGAGCGAGGGCAAACAAATCGCGAACGACCAGCGTCTCTCACTCAAGCTCGATATCTGGCCGAAGGACACGTGGTCCCCCTTTGCCTTCGCCGATGCGTCGCGCGACATCATACGAAAGCTCGACTTCCGTTCGAGCGGCGGCGCGGGCGGGAAATACACGTTCTGGCGCAGCGGTGAGACCGACGATGCCTCGATCAGCGGCGCCCTGATCTGGGACTATCAGAACTTCGTCGTGACGCCGGGCTCCACGGAAAGGCAGAGCGAGTCCCTGGCGCGTTGGAGCATGCGAGCCAAGGCGACGAAGACGCTCGGAGAAGGCACGACCATCGAGAACACGACCTTCTGGCAGCCGGTGTGGAATCACCCCGCGGACTATGTCCTCAACGTGACCACGTCGCTGTCGATGCAGATCCTCGACAACGTCTCGCTGTCGATAGAGCACGAGTACTTCCACGACTCCGTCCCGCCGCCCGACGTGCGGCCGGACGACCAGAAATTCTCCGTCCTGCTCAAGCTCGCTCTCTGACCCTGGGACGGAGCATCCCGTGAGAGACGTGAGACTGCCGGCGTCAGATCCGCACGCGTCGCAGCCGAAGGCTGTTGCCGACCACGCTGACCGAGCTGAACGCCATCGCCATAGCCGCCAGAATGGGGTGGAGCTGCCTGACTTCCATCGGTAGCGACGCGAACGGGTAGAGGACGCCCGCCGCCACCGGGATCAGCACCACGTTGTAGGCGAAGGCCCAGAAGAGGTTCTGCTTGATCGTGCGCATCGTCGCGCGGCTCAACGCCAGGGCCTGCGGCACGGAGCGCAGGTCGCCGCGCATGAGCGTGACGTCCGCGGCCTCCATGGCCACGTCGGTCCCCGTCCCGATGGCGATACCGACGTCCGCTTGTACGAGCGCGGGTGCGTCGTTGATGCCGTCACCTACCATGGCCACGAGGACGCCCCCCTCCTGTAGTTCCTTCACGACACCGGCCTTCTGGTTCGGCAGGACCTCCGCGCGCACCTCGTCGATTCCGACCTCGGCCGCGATCGCTTCGGCCACGTGCTGGTTGTCGCCGGTCAGCATCACCACCCTCAACCCTTCGGCCCGCAGGGTGGCGATGGCTTCGCGAGATCCGTCTTTCACGGCGTCCGCCACCGCGACGAGCCCGACGGCCTCGCCGTCGACGGCCACCCAGAGCGGGGTCCGCGCGTCGGCCTCCATGCGGCCCGCGTCCGCAGCCAGGTCGCCGGTTTTCACACCGTGGTCCTCCATGAGGCGACGCGTGCCTATGACGACCTCGCGGCCATCCACCGTGGCGGTGACGCCCCGCCCAGGGACCGCGGCAAAGCGCTCGGGCTCTGTCAGTGTGACGCCGCGTGCCTCTGCGGCGCGCACGAGGGCCCGAGCGAGTGGGTGTTCGCTTCGGCGCTCCGCCGACGCGGCCACGCGCAGGAGCCAGCCCTCGACATCACCTGCGTCGGTCGTAGCCGCCTCCCCGACCCCTTCCCCAAGTCGCGCACCGACTTGTGCCGGCACCCGCGCGACGATCTCCCGGACTTCGGGCTCACCCCGCGTGATCGTGCCCGTCTTGTCGAGCACCACGACCTGGAGGTGGTGCGCCCGTTCGAGCGCCTCCGAGGTGCGAAAGAGCACACCCAGCTTGGCGCCCTTTCCCGTTCCAACCATGACCGCGGTCGGCGTCGCCAGCCCGAGCGCGCACGGACACGCGATGACGAGGACCGCGACCAACCGGATGAGCGCGGGCGTGAAGCCGGCCCCGACGGCCAGCCACCAGACGAGGAACGTCACGACCGCGAGCGCGATGACGGTGGGCACGAAGACGGCCGCCACCCGGTCGGCCAGACGCTGGATGGGCGCCTTGCTCCCCTGCGCCTCCTGCACCAGTCGGATCACCTGGGCGAGCGCGGTATCGGCACCGATGCGCGTGGTGCGGAAGCGGAGCGCGCCTTCCTTGTTGATGGTGGCGCCCACCACCTCGTCACCCGGCTGCTTCTCGACCGGCATGCTCTCGCCCGTCAGCATGCTCTCGTCGACGGCGGAGCGGCCGGACAGCACCACCCCGTCCACCGGGATGCGTTCACCCGGGCGCACGACGACCTCGTCGTCGACCTCGACGTTCTCGATCGGAACGTCGGCCTCCACCCCGTCGCGGATCACGCGAGCCGTCGTGGGACGTAGACCCATAAGCTCCTTGATGGCCGCGGACGTCTCGCCCTTGGCGCGCACCTCGAGGAGCTTGCCCAGCTTGATGAGCGTGATAATGAGCGCGGCCGTCTCGAAATAGACGTGCTCGCCGAGCGCCGCGGTGCCGAACGTGAGGGCCAGCGCCACCACCACGGAATACGCGTACGCGACGGACGAACCCATCGCGACGAGCACGTCCATGTTGGCGGAACCGTTCCGGAGCGAATTCCACCCACCCCGGTAGTAGTCCCACCCCACGTAGAACTGGACGGGCGTGGCGAGCGCGAACATGAACCAGTTCACCCAGGGGGCATGCGACCAGGCGCCGATGAGCCCGAAATCGCGCGCCATGCTCAACAGGAAGAGCGGCAGCGCGAACGCCACGCCCGTCCAGAACTTGTGGGTCTGGTCCACGATCTCCGCCCGGCGCGCGGCCGCTTCCGCGTCCTCCATCGCCTCGGGAGGCGCGTCCACGACGCCGTACCCGGCGTCCTCGATGGCCTTCGCCACGTCCTTCCAGCCCGCGGCGCCCGCCACGACCTCGACCACCGCCTTCTCCGTCGCGAAGTTCACGGCGGCCGACACCACGCCTGGGACGCGGGACTGGAGTGTGCGTTCGATGGTGGCCGCACAGTTGGCGCACGTCATGCCCGTGACGGGGATCTCCATGCGCTGGGTGGCTACGCCGTACCCCGCACCCTCGATCCGCTCGACGAACCGGTCCTCACGGACCTCGGTCGGCTTGAAGCGCACAGTGGCGCGCTCAGACGCGTAGTTCACCGAGGCGTCCAGGACGCCCTCGGTTTTCTTCAACGTCCGCTCGATCGTCGCCGCGCAGTTCGCGCACGTCATCCCCGTGACGGGGACCGTCAACTCGCGTTCGATAGCCATCATCCACCTTCCGCCTCGTCTGTCGACACTCAGCCGTACCGCCGGTCAGGCGACCGGCGGGTAGTTGATCTCGTTCAGAGTCGTCTCGATCGCGACCCAGTCGGTCGCGTCGGGATCCCAGGAGATCGTGACCTGCTTCGAGGCCTGATCGGCCTTCACTTCGCGTACGCCTTCGACCTCCCCTACTTCGCGCTGAATCGTCGCCACGCAGTGGCCACAGGAGATGTTGGGCACGTTCACGGTCTTCGTCATGTCGGCTTCCTCTTCGATGGATGATGGGGTCCCGCGCGTCGTCAGCTCTTGCCGGTGGCCTCGAACACTTCGAGAAGCTCACCGAGCACGCGTTCCTTGGCCTGGGGGTCGTCGCCCTGGATGGCGTAGGTCACGCAGGAGTGGAGGTGCCGGTCCAGCACGAGAGCGCTGACCCTCTTGAGGGCGCGCTGCACGGCAAGGATCTGGTTGACGACGTCCACACAATAGGCGTCGTCCTCGACCATGCGCCCGATGCCACGGACGTGGCCCTCGACGCTCTTCAG
>JBBSOM010000138.1:0-6841 GCA_038259715.1 Longimicrobiales bacterium | reverse complement strand
GGCGGTAGGACGCACCTCGCGCCCCTCGACCCCATCGACCGGGAGCACCGAAAAGCCAACGGCCCCCTGAAGCGCCGCCGCATCGAAGACATTCCGTCGGTAGCGCAGCGACGCCCCCCATCGATCTGAATCCACTTCCCCGAAGTGCACGGCGACGCCAACGCCTTGCTTGCGATCGATGTTCCAGCCCAACCCCGCACTCCACTCCAGGTGGCCCGCCGACTCGGGCGCCTCGGCAAAGCGCGCCGAGTTCAGCGAGAGTTCTGTAATAGCGTACGTCCGGCAGCGCGGGAGAGCGCCCGGCGTGAAACAGAATAATCGGGTTCTGTCCGCTTCACCCGACGTAGGACGCGGTTGTGCCGATCCCGCAGTCGGAGAGCAGCCCAGGGCTACCATGAACGTCCAAAGCGGTCGCATAATTGGCATATTTTCAATATACGCAGAGTCGCTTGGCTCGACGCGCGTACCCCCGAATCGCGCGTCACGGAAGCGAGGCCTTGCCCCGACTCGTCCTCCCGCCCTACCCTCGCAGCCCGTCCCGAGCAGCCCGTCTGGGCACCCTCACCTCCACAGGCCACACCCGAATCCATGAGCGATCACGACGGCCTTCCCTGGGCGCGCCGGTATACCGACCCCGCCCTGTTCCAGCTCGAACAGGCTCGCCTGGGAACGACGTGGACCCTCCTGGGCCTCGACACGGACCTTCCGAACGACGGGGACTGGATTCGAGCCACGCTGGGCGGCCGTTCGGTCTTCGTGCAGCGGTTCGGGAGCACCCTCCACGCCTTCGAGAACGTGTGCGCGCATCGCTTCTTCCCGCTGCGCACCGAGGACCGGGGAAACGGCGTCATCCGATGCGGCTTTCATCACTGGCAGTACAACAAGGAGGGGTTGGCCGTCGGCATCCCGAAGTGTAAGGAGATGTTCGGCGCGACCCCGCGCGAGGTCGACGCGAGACTCACGCCCGTCGACATCGCCAGGTGCGGCGCTTTGATCTTCGGGCGCCTGACCGGCCGCAAGGGTTCGGGAGCCGGGGATCCCGGCACGCTGGAAGAGTATCTCGGCCCGGGCTTCCCGATCCTCGAGGCCATGACCAGGGTGACCTCCGCCCCCGGGCTCATGACGTTTCCCATCGCGGCCAACTGGAAGCTCGGGTGCAACATCGCGCTCGACGACTACCATCTGGTCGCGGTCCATCCCGACACGTTCGGGAAGGGCGGGTATCTGACTTCGGACATGGTCCGCTACTACAGGTTCGGTGCACACAGCGCATATTTCTTCGCCGGAAAGGAGGGGGCGCTGGAGGAGATGGCAGCCGCATGCGAGGCGGGCACGTACCGTCCCGAGGGCTTCCGCACCTTCCACATCTTCCCCGATGTGATCGTTGCGCACATCGATGCGGCGGGGACTCCGTGGGTGGTCATGCAGCGGTACGTCGCCGAAGCCGTCGACAGGACCGTGCTGCGCACATGGTCGTTCCCCGCGTCTCTTCCGGCTCCGGACCGCGGACCGCTACGGGGGATGATTCGGCGCCTCGCCGCCCCCTGGCTGCACATCGCCGCAGCGCGCACGACCCGCAAGATCACCCGCGAAGACAACGAGGTCTGCGAGCGACTTCAAAGCGTGGCGACTCAGGCCGAGGGGCGCGCCAGGTTGGCGCGCCACGAGGAACGTATCGCCTGGTTCGAGGAAGCGTACGCGGCGCGCGTCGGCGACGGGCCGTAACGGAGCGAGCCGTGGATGAGGCCGCCGTGGATGAGGCTTGATACTGCAGGTCTCTCGTGAAGTCCCGATGAAGATTTCTTCACGGAGCTTCCGTCCGCCGATATGGCGCTTACGTTCGCTTCAGGGGCCGCGCACGCGGCTGGCTGCTCCATCGGCGAAGGAAGGAGGATCCGATGCGGATCCTGGTGGTAGAGGACGACAAGAAGGTCGCCAGCTTCCTCGCGCGCGGCCTGGAGGAGGAAGGGTACGTCGTCGATGTCGCGCATGACGGTATCGACGGGCTGACCAAAGCCCACGTCTACGACTACGACCTCCTCCTTCTGGACATCATGCTGCCGGGCAAGACCGGCCTGGAGATCGTCCGGGACTTGCGCGCGAAGGAGAAGACGGTCCCGATGCTGGTGCTCACAGCCCGCGACTCCCGTGAGGATATCGTCATGGGACTGAACGCGGGTGCGGACGACTACCTGACAAAGCCGTTCGGACTCGACGAGCTCCTGGCGCGAGTGCGGGCGTTGCTCCGGCGAGGCGGCACGACCCGGCCCGATCGACTCATGTACGACGACGTGGAACTCGACCGGCTGAAGCACTCCGCCACCCGGGGTGGCGAGCGGCTCGATCTGACCCCGAAGGAGCTTCAACTTCTGGAGTTCTTCCTCCTGAACGCGGAGCGGGTGATCCGCCGTACGGAGCTTCTGGAGAAGGTCTGGGACCTCCACTTCGACCCGATGAGCAACGTGGTGGACGTCCACGTGGGTCACCTGCGGACGAAGCTTCGAACCGTCGGACGTGACCCTCTGGTTCATACCGTCCGAGGCGTGGGCTACCTGTTCCGGACGGGTGCGCCCAACTGATGCGCTCGTTCCGGTTCCATCTGGCCCTCCGGGCGACGGCCGCCTTCGGGGGTGGGGCTGCGGCGATCGCCCTTGTCACGTTTCTCGCGTTGCGCTCGACCCTCGACCGCGAGTTGAACGCGTCCATCCTCAGCGTCGCCTCCATTCAGGCCGCCTCACTGACCGACGGCCCCGAAGGCACGATGCACTTCCACGAGTGGCAGTTGACGCCCGACGAGGCCACCTCGCTGCGGGACGTGATCCGATACGCGCAGGTGTGGCAGGTCGATGGGACCAGTCTGCTGCGTAGTCAGTACATGACGCGCGACCTACCCCTGGATCTGGTTCACCTTCGCCGTGCCTCCGAGGGGCATCTGGTGTGGACCGAGACGCGGTGGGATGGGGTGCCGATTCGCACCCTCTATTATCCGCTCCAGCGGTTCGGGGCGGCGCACCAGCGCCACGTCCTGCAGGTCGCTGCGCCACTGGTTTCGCGGAACCGGATGCTCACCCGGGTGGGGGTGTTCCTCGCGCTGCTGACGATGGTCTTGGGCGCGGCGGCGTATGGGGGAGCGTGGTGGTTGGCGGGCCGGGCCATGCGCCCCGTCGACGAGGTCATCGATCAAGCCGAGGCGATCCGCGGTGGATCGCTGGACAGGCGGATCCGGGCCTATGCGGAGGTGAAGGAGTACCGCCGCCTGGTGGACGTACTCAACGGCATGCTGGGCCGGATCCAGGTCGCCTTCGACGCACAGCGGCGCTTCACGGCCGACGCGAGCCACGAGCTCCGCTCCCCGCTCACAGCCATGCGCGGCGAACTGGAGTTGGCGCTGCGGCGGCCTCGCGAACCCGAAGAGTACCGGCGGGTCATCGAAAGCACTCTGGAGGAGGTGGTGCGCCTCTCGCGGATCACAGAGGACCTTCTGGTCCTGGCCCGATCCGACTCGGGCGGCCTGGCCCTTCGCCGTGAGCCGGTCATGGTGGCCGCGACCGTGGCCCGCGTCGTCGAGCGGCTGGGGCCTCGAGCCGAGGGTCGAGGCGTGGGTCTCACCGTGCACGCGAAGGCCGATCCGGTCGCGGACCTCGATGCGGGGCTACTCGGCCAGGTCGCGTGGAACCTGGTGGACAACGCCGTCAAGTTCACACCCGCCGGCGGCCGGGTGGACGTCTCGGTCCTGGCACAGGACGACGCGGTGCTCGTCGAGGTGCGAGATACGGGTCCGGGCTTCGCCGACCCCGCGCTGGCGTTCCGACGCTTCTACCGCGAGGACGAGGCGCGCACACATCGCGTATCCACGGAGGGCACAGGCCTCGGACTGGCCATCGTGCAGGCCATCGCCCAGGCCCATGGCGGTTCAGCGGAAGCCACCAACATCCCGGGAGCCGGGGCTCAGGTGACCGTGCGCTTCCCCCTGCGCGCCGCCAGCGACGAACGCCACGGCACGACAGGGTCCTGAGCCCGGGCGGACTCCGATTCATATGTGAAGCAGGCTTCATCGACTCCTCATCATCGCTTCATCGGCACGCCGTCAGGTTGAGCTACGAACCACGGCGGACCTCGTTCGAGAGAACACTGTGAAGAGGAATCTGAAGGCGATGCCGGCGATCCTCGCGACCGCGGCCGTCCTCCACGGAAGCGCCGGCACCGCGCAGACCTTCGCGCAGCAGGACAGCCTCCGACTGGAAGACGTACTCGCGCTGGTCGAGGCGCGGAATCCCCGCCTTCAAGCCCTGAAGGCGGCGGCGGAAGCCGCGGCGTACCGTCAGCCAGAGGCCTCCACGCTTCCCGATCCGACCCTCCAGCTCGGCGTGATGAATTTCGGGCTGCCGGACTTCAACACCGACATGCCATCGTCCATGGCGCCGTCGGTCCAGGTCATGCAGATGATGCCGTTTCCCGGCAAGCTCTCGCTGAAAGGGGACATCGCCGCCTATGGCACCGAGATGGCCGAGGCCGGCGCGGATGAGGCTTGGTGGGATGTCCGAGGCAAAGCCTCTTCGATGTTCTACGATCTCTACGGACTCGACCGGCGACTGGAGGTGATGCGCTCGACGCTGGCGCTCCTGAAGGACTTCCAGCAGGTGGCCAAGGCCATGTACGTCGCGGGGACCGGCCGTCAGGCCGACGTGCTCCGCGCGGACGTCGAGGTCGCGCGCATGGACGCCGACATCCGGACCATGAAGGCGATGCGGACCACCATGGCCGCCCGACTCAACGCCATGCTCGACCGTCCAGCCGCGACCGAGGTGCCCTCACCGGCCCTGGGTGAGCTCCCCCTGGACGTTCCGGAGCGCGAGCAGCTCCTCGCATGGGCCGACGCGACCCGGCCGATGCTCGAGCAGGGTCGCCTGGGCGTGGCGCAGACGGGCAAGCGCACGGAACTCGCCCACCGGCAGATCTGGCCGGACTTCTCTGTCGGTTTCCAGTATGGACAGCGGGGTGGCGCCATGGGGACCGAGCGCATGGGCAGCGCCATGGTGGCCTTCAGCATCCCCCTCCACGCAGGCAAGCGCCAGTATGCGGCCCGGGACGAGGCGCAGGCCATGCAGCGTCTGGCACGGGCGGAGTTGAGCAGCCTGGAGGCAGAGGTGGACGCCCGGGTCGGCGAGCTCCTCGCGGAACTCGATCGGGCCCGCACCCTCACTGCGCTCTACCGGGATGAGGTGATCCCCGAAGCGAACGCCAACGTCGAGTCGGCGTTCAGCTCGTACCGCGTCGGTAACGTGGACTTCATGACCCTCGTCGACGCCGAGATGACCGTGAACCGATACGAAGGGGAGCTCTACCAGCTCCTGGGCGAATACGGCAAGGCCGTGGCGAAGCTGGAGTCCGCTGTCGGCCGGCCCCTCCCGAGAAGCGACCCGATGCTGGCGGAGACCGCACGATGAACGCGAAGAAGCAGATCCTCCTGGGCGTGGGAATCGTCCTGGTTGCGGTCGCTCTGGTGGCCTTCGAGATCGGAACGAGCGGCGAAGAGCAGGGCGCCGTGGGCGCCATGCAGGGGCACGATCATGCCTCCATGGGCGGCGGCGGGAACGAGCAGAAGCCCGTGCGGTTGGACGCCGAGGCGGCCCGTCGTATCGGCGTGACCTTCGCGACGGTGGAGCGGAAGCCGCTGCCCGTGTCCGTAGAGACCGTGGGCACGGTGGCCTACGACGAGACGAGGCTGACCACCGTCAATCCCAAGATCGCCGGCTGGGTCGAGAAGCTGTACGTGGACTTCACCGGGGCGCCGGTGAAGGCGGGCCAGCCCTTGATGGAGCTCTACAGTCCGGCGCTGGTCTCCGCGCAGGAGGAGTTGCTTCTGGCGGCGCGGTTGGTCAGGGACGCGGGCGAAGGCAGGGCATTACAGAACGCCCAGGAACTCCTCCGGTCCGCGCGGCGGCGCCTCGCATACTGGGACATCCCCGAGGCGGACATCCGCCGCATCGAGGACTCGGGTGAGCCGACCAAGACGCTGACGCTGCGCGCCCCGGCCTCGGGGATCGTGGTGGAGAAGAACGTGGTGGAAGGCGACCGGATCGTGCCGGGCATGACGGTCTACCGTATCGCCGACCTGTCCCGCGTATGGGTCGAGGGCGATGTCTTCGAGAAGGACCTGGCGCTCGTTGCGCAGGGCCAGGGCGCGGAAGTGTCCTTCGAAGCCTACCCTGGAAAGTCGTTCTCGGGTCGTGTGACATACGTCTACCCGACCGTATCGGTGGAGGGCCGGACAGGCCGGATTCGGGTGGAGCTGCCCAACCCGTCCCTCGCTCTGAAGCCCGGGATGTACGCGCGGATGCATCTCGACGTCCCGCAGAGCGCCCCGACGCTGATCGTGCCGCGAAGCGCCGTCATCGCCACGGGCGAGCGGGCCATCGTTTTCGTCCAGTCTGCCGACGGGACGCTGGTCCCGCGCGAGGTGAGGATGGGCCGCACCTCGGGGCGGCTCCAGGAGCTCCTCGGGGGCGTGAGGGAGGGCGAGCGGGTGGTCTCGTCCGGGGCGTTCATGGTGGATGCCGAGTCGAACCTCGGACAGATGGCCATGCCGGGCATGGACATGGGTGCTCCGGGCGACGAAGGCGGAATGGACACCATGGGCGGCATGGAGAGCGCGCCGGACATGGATCACCCGGGCGGCGACATGAGCGGGATGAAGCCCGACACGGCCGGTGCGTCCACGCACCAGGGTCACGGCGGCTGAGGCGGGCCGAGCCATGCTGAAGCGCATCATCGAGGCCTCGGTCAGGAACAAGTTCCTGGTCCTGATCTTCGGCCTCGTCATCGCGGTCGGCGGCATTCT
>JBBSOM010000137.1:0-6855 GCA_038259715.1 Longimicrobiales bacterium | reverse complement strand
CTCGCCCCGGACTGCGCCGTGCCCACCTGTTCGTGAATGGTCGGCCGTTCAAGGCCACCGAGTTGGTGCGCGCCGCCGAACGAGGCTACCGCACCACGATTCCGCACGGAGCCCGGCCGTGGATCTTCCTTTACCTCCAGGTGGGGGACGGCGACGTGGATGTGAACGTCCATCCCGCCAAAGCGGAAGTACGCTTTCGTCACCAGGCCGCGGTCGAGGAGGCGGTCGAGGCCGCCGTGCGCCGTGCACTGGAGGGTGAGGAGAGCGCAGCCACGTTCGACCGTACTCCGCAGCCGCCGGCGCTCACGGTCCGGGAAGGCCCGCCCGAGGCGACCCCGCCGAGGGAAAGCCAGATGGCGCTCTTCGCGGAGGGTCCTTCGGTCGACGCGAGCGCGCGCGAGGGGGTGCCCGCCTCGAGCGAGGCCCCGGTAGTTCCGCTGGGTCGGACGAGGCTCTGGCAGGTGCTCGGCACCTACATCTTCGCGGAGACCCGGGACGGGCTGATCATCGTCGACCAGCATTCGGCGCACGAACGCATCCTCTTCGAACGGCTCATGCGAGCCTACGGCTCCGGAGGGCTCGACAGCCAACGCCTGCTTTTTCCGCTCACGTTGCGGCTGACCCCCGCCGAATGCGCCGAGGTCCGGGAGCTTTCCGGACTACTCGCCCGCGCGGGCTTCGAAGTGGGCGACTTCGGCAGCGACACGGTCATCGTGCACGCGGTCCCGAACCCCCATCCGTGGTTCGACGCCGAACGTGCGTTCCGCGAGATGGTCCGCGAACTCACCGAAGGCTCGGAACTGGTACGGTCGGCGCGAAACCAGCACGAGCGCATCGCCAAGACGTTCGCGTGCAAGAGCGCGATCAAGGCGGGCCAGCGGCTCTCCGACGGCGAAATGGAAGACCTCTTCGACCAGCTCTTCGCCACCGAACTTCCCCATCACGACGTTCACGGGCGGCCCACGATCGTGCGCCTCTCGAAGGGGGAACTCGAGCGCCGTTTCGGTCGCTCCCCGTGACGGATCCCGGCGCCTTTCTGGTCATCGTGGGTCCGACCGCCACCGGAAAGACGGCCTTGTCCCTCGCCGTGGCGGAGGCGCTCGACGGCGAAATCGTGTCGATGGACTCCCGGCAGGTCTATCGCGGCATGGACATCGGCACGGCCAAGGCCACGGCGAGGGATCGCGCGCGCGTGCCCCATCATGGCCTCGACCTCGTGGATCCGGACGCCCGCTACTCGGCCGGACGCTTCGCTCGCGACGCCCGCCGCTGGATCGAGGAGATCCGGGCACGGAGCCACACGCCGGTCCTGGTCGGGGGAACCGGCTTCTTCCTGAAGGCGCTGATCGAGCCGATGTTCGCCGAGCCCGTCCTCGACGAGCGTCGTCGCGCCGCGCTCCGGCAATACCTCGGCACGCTTTCCCGGGAACGTCTGGGCGCGTGGGTGTGCCGGCTCGATCCCGAACGGGCCGCGCTCGCGATCGAGGGCGGTCCCCACCGCGTCGGTCGCACGCTCGAGGTCGCGCTCCTCTCGGGGCGGCCTCTGTCCGAGTGGCATCGCGTTGCCGCCCCCGAGCACGAGGCGCTCGACGGGGTGATCGTCCTCCTGGAATTGCCCCGCGAAGCGCTCTACCGTCGCATCGACGCGCGTACCTGTGCCATGGTGCGCGACGGCCTCGTGGAGGAGGTCAGGGCGCTTCTCGATCGGGGCGTCGACGCCGGGGCACCCGGCATGACGGGTACGGGGTACAGGGAAGCCGCCCAACACCTGGCGGGCAAGATGGACCTCGACGAAACGGTCCGGAGGATCGCGCAGAGCACACGCCGATACGCCCGCAGGCAACAGACATGGTTCCGCCACCAGTTGCCCGCAGGCGTGCCCGCCCTCGATGCGAGCGCGCCGGTCGACGAACAGGTGGCCGCGGTGCTCGATGTGTGGAACGCGCGCCGGGAGGCACGACGAGCGAAAGGGAAGGGGTGAGGACGATGACGACGACTGAGGAGGGGCTTTGAAGATAGGGATCTTGTGCTATCCGACGTACGGCGGCTCGGGCGCGGTCGCGACGGAACTGGGGCTCCAACTGGCCGACCGTGGTCACGAGATCCATTTCATCTCGTACGCCCAACCCTTTCGGCTCGGCCATTTCCGTGAGCGCGTATTCTTCCACGAAGTCGAGATGGAGGAGTACCCGCTCTTCGAACACCCTCCGTACTCCCTGGCGCTCGCCGTCGCGATCGACGAGACCGTGCGGAAGGAAGGGCTCGACCTGGTCCACGTGCACTATGCCATTCCGCATGCGGCGTCCGCGTGGATCGCGCGCATGATGATGGCCGAGGAGCGGGATCTACCGATCCTGACCACACTGCACGGCACCGACATCACGCTCGTGGGAATGCACCCCTCGTTCCGGTCGATCACGCGCTTCTCGATCCTCCGCTCCCAGGGCCTCACCGCCGTTTCGGACTATCTCAAGGAGGAAACGGTCCGGCACTTCGACGTTCCGGCCGAACGCATCGACGTCGTGCCGAACTTCATCGACACCGCGGTCTGGCGCCCGGGGAAGCAGCCGTGCCACCGCTCGGCGCTCGCACCTGACGGCGAGAAGATCATCATGCACATCTCCAATTTCCGGCCCCTGAAGCGGGTGGAAGACATCGTGGAGGTGTTCGCCCGCATCCGGCAGAAGGTCGCGGCTCGGCTGGTCTTCGTGGGAGATGGTCCCGAGCGCCCCCGGGCGCTCGAGCGCGCCGAGGAGCTGGGCATGCGGCCGCACGTGCTCTTCCTGGGCAAACACGCGTCCGTGGACGAGCTGTTGGCGTGCGCCGACCTCTTCCTGCTTCCTTCAGCGTCGGAGTCGTTCGGGCTCGCGGCCCTGGAGGCCATGGCGTCCGGCGCTCCGGTGGTGGCCTCGCGGGTCGGCGGCATCCCCGAGGTGGTCGAGGACGGGGTGTCCGGCTTTCTCCATCCCGTCGGCGACATCGAGGCAATGGCGGAGTCCTCGATCGAAGTGCTCACGAACGCCGACCTCCATGACCGTATGTCGGCAGCAGGCCGGCGCATCGCGGAGGAGCGCTTCAGCGCGGCGGCCATCGTGCCGCAGTACGAGGCCATCTACGACCGGCTCCTGAGCGGAGGTGCGCGTTGACCCGGGGTTCCGTATGCACCTGAGCTGGATCCATGCCGTCGTGCTCGGTCTGGTCGAGGGGATCACCGAGTACCTTCCCGTCAGTTCGACGGGGCATCTCATCCTGGTGAGCGCCCTGCTCGGCCTCGATGCGCCTCCCGCGCGGAAGGCCGCGGTCGACGCGTTCAACGTCGTCATACAGGGCGGAGCCATCCTCGCGGTGCTCGGCCTGTACTGGCCGCGGGTCGTATACATGACGCGGGGCCTCCTCGGGAAGGATCCGGGCGGTCGGAAGCTCCTCGGCCTCATCGTGCTCGCGTTCCTGCCCGCGGCGGTGCTGGGCCCCTTCCTCGACGACCCCATCGACGCGTACCTCTTCAACCCTCCGGCGGTTGTGACGGCCCTCGCCGTCGGGGGCGTGGTGATGATCCTCGTCGACCGCTGGCAGCGCCGCCGTTTCGGGCCGCTCGACGCGCCGGAGGATCCTAGGCACCCTTTCGTTCGCCTGGACGACCTCGGGTGGAGGGCCGCGATCTTCATCGGGGCGATGCAATGCCTGGCCATGTGGCCGGGCACGAGCCGCTCCATGATCACGATCGTCGCCGGGATGCTCGTGGGCATGCGTCCTCGGGAATCCGCGGAGTTCAGCTTCCTGCTCGCGTTGCCCACGCTCGGCGGCGCCTGCGCTTTCAAGATCGTGAAGGACGCGGTTGGAAGCGGGCCTTCACAGTTGGCCCAACTCGGCGTGGCGCCCATGGCGATCGGTATCGTGGTGGCCACACTGTCCGCGGCGCTGGCCGTCCGGTGGTTGGTGCGGTATCTCAATCGCCACGGCCTGGCGGTGTTCGGGTGGTATCGGCTCGCGCTCAGCGCCGCCTTCGTGGCGATGATCGCATCCGGATGGCTCACGATCGGAGGGTAGCAGCCCGGTGGCGGAAATGCAGCGGTCCGGCAAAGGCGGACGGGTGACGTCGGCGCAACACATGGCGCTCTCCCGCGCTCGCGCTGCGCTCATCCAGCTCGCGCTGGAGGAGGACGTCGGCGACGGCGACAGGACCACGGAATGGACGGTCCCGGCCACGAGATGCTCCGAGGCGGTGATCACCGCCAAACAGCCCCTCGTTGTGGCCGGCATCGACTGCGTGCGCGACGTCTATCGCGCCCTGGGTGCCGAGGTGGAAGTGGAGGTCGCCGCCGAGGATGGCCAGCAGGTCGACGCCGGCCACGTACTCGCGCGCATCCACGGCCGCACGCGACCGATCCTCATCGGTGAACGCACCGCGCTCAATTTCCTGGGGCGACTCTCCGGGATCGCCACGCTGACCCGCCGCTTCGTGGATGCGGTCGCCGGCACGAACGCACGCGTGATCGACACCCGCAAGACGACCCCTGGGTGGCGCCTTCTCGAGAAGAGTGCTGTGCGGGCGGGGGGTGGAGTGAACCACCGCATCGGTCTCTTCGACATGGTCCTGATCAAGGACAATCACATCGATGCCGGCGGGGGCGTGGCTGCCGCCACCCGCGCGGCGCTCGAGCACAACCACCTGGGGCTCGCCGTGGAGGTGGAGGTTCGGGATCTGGACGAACTGGCGGTTGTCCTGGAACTCGGCGTGGACCGCGTCCTGCTCGACAACATGACGACCGACCAGCTCCGGCAGGCCGTGCGACAAACCCACGTGTTGGGGGACGGCGCGCCCGAACTCGAGGCTTCCGGCAACGTGACGCTCGCCACGGTGCGGGCGGTGGCGGAAACCGGCGTCGACTTCATCAGCGTCGGAGCCCTCACGCACTCCGCGCCGAACGCGGACGTTTCGATGAAGGTCCTCGTGTGACCCTCCTGGCACGGTGGGAGGGCCTGCCCGTCCAGGAGTGGATGGAGCGTTGGGGCGTTCCACACGTGGAAGTGCACGATGCCCTCGGGTCCACCAACGACCGTGCCCGGGAATTGGCCGATGCTGGAGCGACGCCGTTCACGGTGGTCATCGCAGTGGAGCAGACCGCCGGACGCGGCCGTGGTGGCTCCTCGTGGCACTCGGCCCCGGGCGCTGGCCTCTGGCTCTCGACGCTGCTCCCGCTCGCCGGTGTGCCGCCCCCGTATCTTCCACTTCTGATGGGCCTTTCCGCCGCCGCCGCCCTGGAGCACGTCGCGCCCATGCTCCACGTAGGCGTGAAGTGGCCGAACGACCTGGAAATCGACGGTGGAAAGGTCGGCGGAGTCCTGTGCGAGTACGGTCGCGGATCCGCCATTGCCGGTATCGGGCTCAACGTGAGCCAGACCCGGGAGGACTTCCCACCCGACGTTTCCGCTCGTGCCGTGTCCCTGGAGATGATGGGCGCCGGTCGTGTGTCCGTCGCGGCCCTCGCCGGGGCGCTTCTCCGACAACTGCGCGAGCGGGGCGAGTGCGGTAGGTGGCCGTTTCCGGCCGAGGCGCGTGAAGAACTCGCGGCCAGGGATGTGATGCGGGACCGTGCCGTGCGCACGCAGCAGGCCGGGGACGGACTCGCGCGTGGCATCGATGCGGACGGTGCGTTGCTGCTGGACCAGGAAGGCGGCCGGCGGGTGCGCGTGATCGCGGGAAGCGTCAGGATCCAGTGATTGTCCTTCAGGAGAACTCCATGCAACTCGTCGTCGACGTCGGAAACACCGAAACCGCAGTGGGGCTGGCGCGATCCAGAACGGAGATGGTGGAGCACTGGCGGATCAGCTCGGTGTCGCCCCGGACCGCGGACGAGTTGACCGTGCTGCTCCGCGCGTTTCTCGCCGGCGCCGGCGTGGACCCGAAGGGGATCCACCGGGGCGTCATCGGGTCCGTGGTGCCGTCCGCCACGGTCGTGTGGAACCAGAGCCTCGGCGGGCTCATCGACGGGTCGGTGCTCAACATCGGGCCGGAGTCGCCTCTTCCGATCACGCTGGACGTCGAGGAGCCGAAGTCGGTCGGCGCGGACCGTATCGTGAACACGCTGGCCGCACGGGAGATGTTCGGGTGCGACACCATCGCCGTCGATCTGGGCACGGCCACGACGTTCGATTGCATCAGCGCCGAGGGCGTCTTCCTGGGAGGCGTGATCTCGCCCGGACTGTCCGCGGGGCTGGAATGGCTCGATCGCCGCACGGCGAAGCTGCCCCGCGTGGACCTGCAGCCGCCGGGGCTGGTGATCGGACGGCGCACGGAAACATGCATCCAGAGCGGTGTGTTCTACTCGGCCGTCGACGCGGTGGACGGGATCGTTCGCCGCATCAAGAAAGAATGGGAGCGCCCGGATGCGCTCGTGGTCGCCACGGGAGGCTTCGCCACGGTCGTGAGCCCGCATCTGACCACCGTGGATCGCGTCGAGCCACTCCTGACGCTCTACGGTCTGGCGATGGCGGGTGACCACATCGCGGCGCACGTGGGCGAATGACTCCGGATGCCTACGGACCCGGATCGTCTTTCGGCTGTCCATGAACCCCGTTTGGGCGCTAGATTGCGCCGTTCGCAGCCGTATCCGGATCCGATGAAGGTAGCCTCGACCGCATGACGCTTTCACCCGTCTTCCGCTCTCCCGCGGCCGTCCGCCTGCTCGAGGAGCGGGGGGTGTGGCGCCGGCTTTCACCGGACATTCAGGCCCAGGCGGACGCCGTGCGCGTTCTCTACGCCGACTTTCCGGAAGTGCTCGGTGCGGCGTTCCGAGGCCCGGAGCCCCACGTGCCCACGGCCGGCGAGGCGCTCGGGCCCGAGGGTCTGCACTT
>JBBSOM010000136.1:0-6857 GCA_038259715.1 Longimicrobiales bacterium | reverse complement strand
CCGTCCGCCGGCTCCAACGCCGCCTCGGTGTAATGGCTCCCGGGATTCCAGAGGATCCACTCCTGGATGCCCGCGTCGTACGTCGCCTGGATCTGGGCGCGCACCTCCGGCGCATCGTAAGCAGGCTTGCCCAGCGTGAAGTCCTGCAGCCACGGGCGCGTCGCCCCGGCACCTTCGACCTGAGCCGAACGTTCGAGCGCGTCGCTCAGCGCGCGGTGCACGATCTCATAGGGATACGCATTCGGGCGCTTGAAGCCGAAGCTGCCTTCCCAGTAGTGGCTCGGATATACCATGGGCTGCGCCGCGTCCACCGCACTGATGAAGGACGTCCACACCTGCCCGATCCCGACGTCGCGCGATACCGACGTCGTGAGCCCGAACACATCGGCGGTGACCCGCACGCCCAGGGGAGCGAGCTGCTCCCGGGAGTACGCCAGGAACCCGTGGATTGCGTCGGGTTTCGGCGTGTCTCCGGCGCCGGGGTACGCGACCAGCTCCTTCTCCGACTCCGGGATGTCGGGGAAACGGATGTAGTCCCATTGGATCTCCGGGAAGCCGATCTTCGCCACTTCACGTGCCAGGGCGACCTCATACTCCCACACGTGGTGCTCGTACGGGTTCATCCAGACGATGCCCTTCCCATCCTTGAACACGCCGCCCGCCTTGGTTCGGACCGCCCACTCGGGGTGCGCGGCGGAGAGGAGCGGGTCCTTCACGATGACAATGCGCGCGATCGGGTAGATCCCCTCGTCCTTAAGGCGCTGGAGCAGGCCCGGCAGGTCGGCGATCCGCACCTGACCGGTCGCCCCGATCTTTTCGGCCATCGGCACCTTGGTGCGGTGACTCACGTAGCCCGTCGCGTCCTTGATGTCGATGACGAACGAGTTGATCTCGGTCCTCCGGGCCAACTCGATGAGCTGCTCGCTCCTCTTCCGCGAACCCGCCGCCCACGCATTCAGGTAGATCCCACGTACATGCGCGGGACGCTCGAAACCGAGCGGCCCGATGGCCGAATCCGCTCGGGGAGTCCTGGCTACGCTGCGCGAGGGGGAATCGGCGGTCGGCGCTTCCGTGCTCTTCGGCGTCGAGTCGGCGGGCGCGCGCCCGGCTTCCACGTCCTGGGCGGTCGGCATCGTGGGAAGAGTGGCCGCGTCCGCGGTATCGATCGGTCCGTCGGCGCCCGCCGTTCTGTCAAACGCGGACGGACCCGCCTTGCACCCCGATACAAGGAGCAGGCACGCCAGAAGGAGGGAGCGCGTCGTTAGAGGTTTCACGGATTCGTGGGAGGGTGGGTCAACATTTCGTCGATGAGCCTTGCGGTCCGTGCGGCAGCGCCGAGATGCCGGTGAATATAGCCGAAGGCGCGTTCCCCGGTTCCGCGTCGGTCCGCGGGGTCAGTGAGCCAGGCCGTGAGCGCGGCCGCGAGTTCGGCACGCCCTCCGACCGAGATGGCGGCGTTCGCTGCAAGAAGCTCGCCTGCGGCCCGGGCATTCGCATGGCGAGGTCCGAACAGGACAGGTAGCCGAGCGGCCGCGGGCTCCAGGACGGAGTGGAGGCCGGCGTCGTGGAAGCCGCCTCCCACGTACGCGATGTCCCCCACCGTGTAGAGGTGCGCGAGCACGCCGACCCGGTTCACGATCACGGCATCCGCGCCCTGCGCGCCCGCGCCCTCGACTTCGTCGAGCGTGGCCACGCGCCACCCATCGCGTTCGAGCCGTCCGCGTAGTTCCGCGACGTGCCCCTCGTCCGGTTCGTGCGGTGCGAGGATCGCTCGGAGCTCGGGAATGCGACGACGCACTTCGGTCAGGGCCGGCACGAGGACGTCGTCGTCGGCCGGCCAGGTCGAGCCGCCGACCACTGTGGGTCGGCGATCCGCGTGGAACGGCGCCAGGTAGGAGGCAGACGCGTCCGCAGCGTATGCCCGCTGGACGGCCGAGTCGATGCCCGGGTCGCCGGTGACGTGGATCGCGGAGGCGGACACGCCCAGCGCGCGGAATCCTTCGGCATCCTCCTCGGAGATCACCGCCGCCAGCTCGAGGTTCGCCCAGGTCGCGCGGAGCAACGCCCGCGCGGGCCACCGGGCGCGTCCCGACCCGGGCGGCACCGTGCCGCCCACCAGCGCGACCGGAATCCCGCGCCGCGCCGCCTCCGCGACCAGCGTCGGCCAGGCTTCGGTCTTGGTGAAGACGACGGCGTTGGGCCGCGCGACATCGAGTACCGGGCCGATCTCGCCCGGCAGGTCCCACGGCAGGTAGCCGGCGACATCCGCGGGCATCCGCTGAGCGAGCGAAAGCGCGGACGGGGAAAAGTGCGTGTAGAGGACCTGGACTTCGGGTCGGAGCAGACGCAGTGGCTCCAGGACCGCGCGGGCCTGGAGCCCTTCACCGACAGATGGAGCATGGAGCCAGACCGCCGGGCGTCCGGGATCGCGGGACTTGAGCGCCCACCGAATGAGGACGTCCGCGGCGTTCCTCCGACCCGCCAGACCGCGCGCCAGCTTCGAATCTCCGCGGGCCAGCATGGGCGTTATCGAGCGAAGAGCTTGCTGCGCCGCACGATACAGGAGGAAGGCGGGATTCATGGGCCGGACGATATACATTCCATCCATGACCTTCCAGATCACCATCCGGTACGGCGGGCGTCGGCAGCGCTATCACACGTTCACGGTCGAGGCGTCCGACGCTCGCGACGCGCTCGGGACAGCGGCCCGGGAAATGCCTGATGCGGTGGCTGCGGACGCGGACCTCGTCGAGGTGCGCATCGCTGTCGATCCCGACGCTCGATCCTTCCCGGACGGCTGACCGCCATGACCCGGACGCCTTCTCCCGCACCTGGCCCCACACCTGGACGGACCCGACCTCTGCGAGCCCATCTCCTGCGTGGTGTCCTTGCCGTCCTGGTCCTGGCCCTGGTGGCGGGGTGCTGGGCCTGCTCGCCGATCTACATCGTCAAAGCGGGGATCGCCGAGGCGAAGATCCTGCACGCGAGGCGGCCCATCGCCGAAGTGGTGACCGACCCCACCACCGACGCCACCACTCGCGACAAGCTGACGTGGATCCTCGAAGCCCGACGCTTCGCGGCCGACGACCTCGGCATCGACGTGGGCGACGCCTACACGCAGTACACGCACCTCGACAGCGATACGCTGGCCATGGTCCTGTCCGCCGCGGAGAAGGACCGTCTGGTTCCCAAGACGTGGTGGTTCCCGATCGTGGGGCGTGTGCCGTACAAGGGCTTCTTCAACCACCGGGATGCCCACGCAGCGGAGGCTGACCTCGAGAAGGAGGGGTACGACACCTACCTCCGACCGACGTCCGCTTTCAGCACGCTCGGCTGGTTCAACGACCCCGTGCTGTCGTCGATGATCGAGAGCGACGACGTCGAGGTCGTCTCCACGGTCCTGCACGAGCTATCTCATCGGCACCTCTTCGTGCCGGGTCAGGTAGGCTTCAACGAGAGCTACGCGACGTTCATCGGTAGGGTGGGCGCGATCCGCTTCTTCTGCACGCGGGCAGGCGGGGGTCCGGACAGCGTGAAGTGCCATCGGGCACAGGCGCGCTGGCGGGACTTCCAGCGCTTCAGCGTCTTCCTCGACGGGCTGGTGGACGACCTCCAGAAGGTCTACGGCGACTCGACCCTGACCCGCGACCAGAAGATCGCGCGGCGCGAGGACGTGTTCACCGCGTCCCTGAAGCACTTCGACCAGGACGTAGCACCTGGTTTCGAGAGCCTCGGCTTCGGCGGGTTCCGCACGTCGGTCCTGAACAACGCCACACTGCTGGCGCGCATCCGCTACTACCATCGCCTGCCGGACTTCCAGGCATATCTGGAGCAGCACGGCGACGACCTGAAACGGGTGCTGGCCGACTTGAAGTCGGACGTGAAGAACGTGACCGACCCCTTCGACCTGCTACCGGAGCACCCCGTGGCGGACTCCACGCCAACCCTTGGGCGCGGCTTCCCACCCGTATAGGTTCAGACTTCCCCTCGACGTCGCCCCGGGGTGACGCCGACAGCCGCTTTTCGGACCCCGGATGTCCCGTACCGCATGTCCAGCGAAGAGAAAGACAGCTACGTACCCTCCCAGGTGGAGGAGAAGTGGCAGCGCATCTGGGAAGAGCGCGGCACGAATTCCTTCACGACGGAGGAGTTGACCACCGCGCGCGACCCGTTCTACAACCTGATGATGTTCCCCTACCCCTCCGCCGAGGGGCTTCATGTGGGCAACATCTATGCGTTCGCGGGCGCCGACGTCCACCGCAGGTATCAACGCCTGCGGGGCAGAACCGTCTTCGAGCCGATCGGCTTCGACGCGTTCGGGATCCACTCCGAGAACTTCGCGCTCAAGCGCGGCATCCATCCGATGGACCTGATCCCGTCCAACGTCGCGAACTTCACACGGCAACTCCGTCGTACGGGGGGCATGTTCGACTGGAAGCATGCGGTCAACACCACGGATCCGGCCTACTACAAGTGGACGCAGTGGATCTTCCTGCAGCTCTTCAAGGCGGGCCTGGCCGAGCGCAAGGAGGCCCCGGTCAACTGGTGCCCGTCCTGCATGACCGTGCTCGCCAACGAGCAAGTCATCGGAGGCGCGTGCGAACGGTGCGGCACTCCGGTCGAGCAGCGCCGCATCGCCCAGTGGTTCTTCAAGATCACGAAGTACGCCGAGCGCCTTCTGGCCAACCTGTCCACGCTCGACTGGTCGGACACCACGAAGTCGGCGCAGACCAACTGGCTCGGCAGGAGCGAGGGCGCGCGTCTGCGCTTTCCCGTGCTGGACGCGGCGGGCACCGAGACCGGCGGCCAGGTCGAGGTCTTCACGACCCGCCCCGACACCGTGTTCGGGGCCACCTACATGGTGCTGGCGCCGGAACACCCGATGGTCGCGGCCCTGAGCACCGACGATCGCCTGGCCTCCGTGCGCCGATATGCCGACGAGGCGCGCAAGAAGGACATGGTCGCGCGCCAGAAGGTCGACAAGACCAAGACGGGCGTCTTCACGGGCGGGTACTGCCGGAACTGCGCCACAGGTGAGCCGATCCCGGTCTGGGTGGCCGACTACGTCCTGATGGAATACGGCACCGGCGCGATCATGGCCGTGCCCGGACACGACGAGCGCGACTTCGAGTTCGCGTCGCACTTCGGGCTGCCGATCGTGCGCGTCGTCGCGGAACGGGGCGCGGACGCGAACACGCCGCTCGATGACGCCTACGTCGGGCCCGGCAAGCTGGTGAACTCAGGCCGCTTCGACGGCACCGACGTGTCGGAATCCGTACGGGTCGTGACCGAATGGGCCGCCGAGCAGGGTTGGGGCGAGTTGACCGTGAACTTCCGGTTGCGGGACTGGTGCATCTCGCGGCAGCGGTATTGGGGTCCGCCGATCCCGATCATCTATTGTGAGAAATGTGGGCCTGTGGCCGTGCCGGAATCGGAGCTTCCCGTCGTGCTTCCGCGCGTCGAGGACTTCAAGCCCGACGACTCGGGCGTCAGCCCACTGGCGCGCGTCGAAGAATGGTACCGGACCACGTGTCCCGAGTGCGGGGGAGTCGGCCGTCGCGAGACGGACGTGTCCGACACGTTCCTGGACTCGGGGTGGTACTTCCTCCGCTACCCATCGACGGACTTCGACGACCGGCCCTTCGACCAGGTCATCACGAGACGCTGGCTCCCGGTCGACACATACATCGGCGGCAACGAGCACGCGGTGTTGCACCTGCTCTACTCCCGATTCCTGACGATGGTGCTCCACGACCTGGGCTTCATCGACTTCGAGGAGCCCTTCACGCGCTTCCGCGCGCACGGCCTGATCATCGCCGAAGGCGCGAAGATGTCGAAGAGCAAGGGCAACGTGATCGTGCCGGACCCGATCATCGAGGAATACGGCGCCGACACGTTCCGCACGTACCTGATGTTCCTCGGGCCCTTCGAGAACGGGGGCGACTACCGTGCGGAGGGGATCCAGGGGCCCCACGGCTTCCTGCATCGCCTGTGGGACACGGTCGTGGGCGCCGGCGACGGCACGCCCGACCCCAACGTCGAGCGCAAGCTGCACCAGACCATCAAACAAGTCACGCATCAGCTCGCGGAACTACAATACAACACCTCCATCGCCGCCATGATGGAGTACCTGAACGTGGTGCGTTCCGGTGGCCGTCGGGCCGCTCGCGCCGAGGTCGAACCGCTCGTTGTGCTCGTCGCACCGTTCGCGCCGCACCTGGCGGAAGAGTTGTGGCAGCACCTGGGTCACGAACAAAGCGTCTTCGACGGAAGTACGTGGCCATCGTACGATGAGGCCAGGACCGTCGAAGCGACCCTCAACATCGCGGTCCAGGTGAACGGGAAGCTGCGCGGTACGTTGGTACTGGAGAAGGGCGCGGACGAGGCCGAAGTCACCGGTGCGGCCCGCGCGGAAGAAAACGTGGCGCGCCATCTGGAGGGCGTCACCGAACGGAAGGTCGTCTTTGTGAAGGACCGTCTCGTCAACTTCGTGGTGTCATGAACGATCTCCAACGGCTGGCCATCGACGCAGTCCGCGTCCTCTCCATGGACGCGGTGCAGAAAGCGAACTCCGGACATCCGGGCACACCGATGGGCCTCGCGCCGATCGGCTATGTGCTCTTCCACCGACACCTCCGTCACAACCCGCACAATCCCGCGTGGCCGGACCGGGATCGCTTCGTGCTGTCCGCGGGCCACGCGTCGATGCTGCTCTATTCGATGCTCCACCTGAGCGGGTATGACGTCACGGACGAGGACATCCGGCAGTTCCGACAGTGGGGCTCGCGCACACCCGGCCACCCGGAGTACGGCCACACGCCCGGTGTGGAGTGTACAACCGGCCCGCTCGGTCAGGG
>JBBSOM010000135.1:0-6873 GCA_038259715.1 Longimicrobiales bacterium | reverse complement strand
TGAAGGCCACCGGCCCCGACGGCGACAAGTCCGCCGTGTCCGACGTGGGCGGGAGCTACTCGTTCAACGGGCTCCGCGCCGGTACGTACACGATCGAGATCTCCAACGTCCCCTCCGGTTACACGTTCGCGACGACATCCGCGACCGTCACGGTGGGCGTGGGTGAGGCCAAGTCGGCTCCGTTCGTCGGCACGAAGGACGCCGAGGAAGTGGACGCCCAGGTCATCATCAAGAGCGTGACGAAGGGCACCACCGACACCCCGGTCAACCCGGCCGCGGTTACCGGCCAGATCGACGTCACGCTGGCGATCGATCCCGGCTCCAACACGATCACCAAGGTGTGCGTCCTGCTCGATGACCAGGAAGTCGCCAACGGGTGTCAGACGCTGAGCAGCGCCGCCCCGGGTGAAGAGGGCGCCGAGCCTGCCTCGACGTTCGAGCCGGTCTTCTCGATTTCGACCGCCGACTTCGACGGCAACACGGGCGAGCCGAAGTACCTGAACAAGAGCTACAAGCTGTCCGCGAAGCTCACCCTCGCCGGCGCCAAGCAGTCGTCGGTCGAGACGAGCATGCAGCTCACGTTCGCGAACAAGGACGACATCAAGATCACGCTGATGCCAGAGAAGTCCGTCGTCGGCACGCTCGGACCGAACGTCGGCAACGTGTTCTTCGGTGGCGACCAGACGCTCGAGCTGCTGCCCGTTCTCTACTCGGGCAAGTCGCTGCAGACGCTCACGATGGCGTTCTCCGGGACCGGCTCTTGGCAGACCACCTCGACGTTCCCCGGTTCGGTGACGTTCGGGGCGGACGCTGGTGAGCCGCTCGCCGGCTACCAGAGCGCGGCGATCGACGCCGACTTCTTCAAGGTCCAGGCTGCGTTGTACACGGACGGTACGGCGGCCACGGCGCTCGTCGGCACGCTCGCCGGTGGCCCGAACGGCACCAGGGCGAACATCGATGAAGTGGCGCCTCCGGTCGTGACGCTCAACCTGACCGACCAGACCGCCGTTACGGTCCCTGCCGCAGGTGTGCCGACGCAGCTCTGCTGCTCGAACAACTGGGTCGGGCCCGACTACGCGTTCAAGTCCGGTCTCGCCTCCACTCCGAATGATGCGGCGGGTGGTGTGGGGTACGGTGCGACGACGTTCCACGTCGGCGCAGCTTCGATGACGACGGCGGAGATCGCCGCGTTGCCGGCCGTGACCAAGGCGTCGGACGCGGGTCTCACGCTGTCGCTCGTGAACACTGAGAAGAGCGTGGTCGCGGTCTACACCGACCTGCTCGGCAACCAGTCGATGACCCGCCTCGCGGGCAGCGGTAACAACCCGCTGACAGCCTTCGGCTACGACAACACGGCGCCGACGGATCAGGCGATCGACACGCTCACCGACCTGGCTGATCAGGTCATCTTCAACGCCGGTCCGGCTCCGGCGGCGGGCCCCGGCCCGTTGACGTTCTCGGCTTCCGAGGACCGTTCCGGGTTCTCCGCTGTCCCGCTGCGGGCGTGGATGAGCCAGATCACCGCCGCGGGTACGACGTGGCCGGTGGGTGAGGTTGCGTCCGGCGCTCTGGTGGGTCCGGTCAACGTGGCCAGTTCGGTGCCCGTTTGCGCGGCCGCACCGATGAACACCGCACCGTGCACGCCGAACAAGACGGTGGCGGATGGCTACTACCACTTCGAAGGCACATACAACAACCAGGCCGGCCTGATCTTCCCCACCTGGGTGATGCGCGACGTTCTCGTGGACCAGACCCTTCCGGTCCAGAACAACGTGCAGACGCCGAGCCAGGTGAAGAAGAACACGCAGATCACCGTGTCCGCGCTCGTGACGGACAACCTCGATCTGTGGGCGACTTCGTTCGGCTTCGACTTCGGCGGCGACAATGTATTCGTGCCGCTGGCCGACACCTACAAGTTCCAGACGAACCGTTGGGACGTAGGCAGCAAGACCGACCTGATCACTTCGGGTACGGCCCAGGTGACCGTGGACGCCGTCGTGGCGCGTGAGCGCGTGGATGGCACGGGCGCTCCAGATGCTGCTTCGTTGGCTTCGGCCACGTTCGTCCGTGCGATCACGATGGACGCGGCCGGGAACGCCTCCGGTCCGGTGCAGAACAACTTCATCGCGGGTACGGTCGACGCCGGTACGGACTACGGCGCCGGCGCAACCCCGATGACGGGCTGGATGGTGACGCAGCCGTCCGCTGCCATGTCGCTGTGCAATGGTACGGGCGCGGCGACTTGTGGTGGAGGTGCTGTGAAGTCCGTGACCGTGAAGGTGGTCGCGACCGGCGCCGCCGGCACCTATCCGTTCCCCTTCGGGACGAGCGGGAAGGTCTGGTTCTACGTCAACTACGACACCCCGGGTGGTCCGGTGGGTGGCTTCTACAGCGCCGCTGACACGTGGCTCCTCCAGAGCCCGGTGCTCGACGGTACGTCGGCGACCATCATGGACGCCGCGAACCGGACGTACACGTACACGTTCACGCTGACCTCGGATATGGTCGCGAACGTGCCGGCCGGCACGGGCATCAACATCGTGGCGGTGGGCTTCGACCCGGCGACGGGTACGGCCCTCATCTCGGAGCCGCAGGCTGTTGCGGTTACGGTCGTCGCGGGTAACTGATGGCTGAAGTGTAGGATCTTCCGCCTGGCGGAAGTGAAGACCCCCCACCCGGTTCGCCGGGTGGGGGGTTCTTTTTTGGTGGGGCGTGGGGTGGAGCGGGAGGTGAAGTGGAGCGGCCGGCGTCAGGCGGTGGGTGGTTCCGGTTGATGTCCCGGTGGTGCCCGTCAGCAGCCCGGGGGGCCTTCCGCGGTGGCCAGGCCCCGGTCGACATCGACGAGGGGTGCGGGATAGTCCCCGGAGAAGCACGCCGTACAGTAGGGCCCGCCGTCCTCGACCGCCCCGATCATGCCCTCCAGCGACAGATAGCCCAGGGACGCGACGCCGAGCTTCTGCGCGATGTCCGGCACGTCCATCTGCGACCCGATCAACTCGCTCTTCGTGGGCATGTCGATGCCGTAGAAGCACGGAAAGCGCACCGGGGGGCTCGCGATCCTGAGGTGGATGTCAACGGCGCCGGCGGCCTTCAACATCCGGACCAGGCTGCGACTCGTCGTTCCCCGCACGAGGGAATCGTCGACGACGACGATCCGTTTTCCTTCGAGCACGTCGCGCACGGGGTTGTACTTCATGCGGGCGCCGAAGTCCCGATCCTTCTGGGAAGGCTGGATGAACGTTCGGCCGATGTAGTGATTGCGCAGCAAGCCCAGCTCGAACGGGATGCCGCTCTCTTCCGCGAACCCGAGCGCCGCCGAGTTGGCGCTGTCCGGCACGGCGATCACCGCGTCCGCCTCGGCCGGATGCTCCTGGGCCAGGCGCCGCCCGAACGCGCGACGGGCCCGATCGACACCGCGCCCCCAGATCTGCGAATCGGGCCGGGCGAAATACACCAGCTCGAAGATGCACGGTGCGGGGCGGGGCGCCGCAGGCAGCGACCGGAGCTGGGTGATCCGGCCGTGCTGGATCTTCAGGACCTCGCCGGGCTCGATGTCACGGATGTACTCGGCGCCCAGGATGTCGAGCGCGCAGGTTTCGCTGGTCACCACGTGGCCACTGTCGAGCCTGCCGAGCACCAGGGGCCGGAAGCCGTGCGGGTCGCGCACAGCGTAGACGGTGTCTCCGATGGAGAGGACCAGCGAGAACGCGCCTTCGAGGTGCGTCAAAGCGTCGTCGACCTGCGCGTCCACGGTGTCGTGCCGGGACTTGGCGATCAGGTGGACGAGGATCTCCGAGTCCGATGACGTCCGGAAGATCGCACCCTCCTCGACCAGCCGATTCCTCAGGTCGAGGTGGTTGGTCAGGTTTCCGTTGTGCGCGAGCGCCATGTCACCGCGGGCGTAGCGCGCGGTGATCGGCTGGACGTTCTCGATGTTGTTGCCGCCCGCCGTGGAATAGCGGACGTGCCCGACCGCCGTACTTCCCCGAAGCCTGGACAGCGAGCCCGAGTCGAAGACGTCCGAAACGAGCCCCGGGCCCTTATGGCCGCGCGCCGTGCCGTCGTCATCCACCGCCACGATGCCGGCGGCCTCCTGACCACGGTGCTGGAGGGCGTAGAGGGCCAGGAACGCGAGTTCGGTGGCGTTCGGCACGCCGCTGACCGCCACGACCCCGCATTCCTCGTGTGGGCGGTCGTCGAGCTCGTACGTCCGCGGGCCGGCTTCGGCCGTGGGCGATTCCGTGCGGGCGGCCCGTGGGGGAAGGGTGGGGAGCGGGAGGCGAACTCGGGACATCTCAGACTCCAGAAGTGGCCGGGGCGTCCATGATGGAAGGGATCGCTCCGTAGTAGGCGGCCGCGACACGGTTCACGTCGACGTCCACCGAGGCATTTTCAACCTGGATCCGGATCGGGTCTCCAACTTCGCCCACCGTCCCGATCCGCCGGGCCGGGACACCGAATCGGTGGGCGAGGCGCAACACGTCCTGAGCGTGCTCGGGGGCGCAGGAGAGCACGATCCGCCCCTGTGCCTCCCCGAAGAGCACGGCCACGGGAGCGAGGTCGTCGTCGAGCGTGACGTCGAGCCCACGTGGCGACTCGCCCGAACCGACAGCCGATTCAGCGAGCGCGCACGCGAGGCCCCCGTCCGAACAGTCGTGGGCCGAGCGCACCAGACCCGCCTGGATCATGGCCAGCACCGCTTGCTGCAGGCTCCTCTCGGCCAGCAGGTCCACCGCCGGTGGAGCACCCGCGACCAGCCGCTCGGTCACGTAGAGGTACTCCGAGCCACCCAGTTCGTCCGTGTTCGAGCCCAGCAGGATGACCGAATCCCCCCCGCTCCGGAACGCGTGCCCGGTGATATGGTCCACGTCCTCGACCACACCGACCATGCCGATGACCGGCGTCGGGTAGATCGCGCGACCGTCGGTCTCGTTGTAGAACGAGACGTTTCCTCCCGTGACGGGGGTCTCGAAGACCTTGCACGCCTCCGCCATCCCCAGGACCGCTTCGCGGAACTGATGGTAGATGTGCGGCTTGAGCGGGTTGCCGAAGTTCAGGTTGTTCGTGATCGCCGTGGGGAGCGCCCCGACGCAGACCAGGTTGCGGGCGGCTTCGGCCATCGCGCCCCGGGCACCGACGGCCGGATCCAGGTAGACCATGCGGCCGTTGCAGTCGGTGGTCGCGGCAACTGCGAGCCGGGTGCCGCGGATGCGCACCACGCCGGCATCGCCACCGGGGCGCACTGCCGTGCCCGTGCGCACCGTCGTGTCGTACTGTCGGTAGACCCAGCGCTTCGAGGCGAGGTTGGGCGAGCCCATCATACGCAGGAACAGCTCGGACAGGTCGCCGGACGGTGCCGCAAAGGGGCTGAGGTCGGTTTCCCGGAGCGCCTGCACCTCCGCGCTCTCGATGCCCTCGCGTTCGTACGTGGGGCAACCCTCGGTGAGCGGCAGAGCCGGGATGTCCGCCACCACCCTGTCGCCTTCGACGACCCGGAAGCGCCCATCGTCCGTAACGCGCCCGATGACGGCGGCTTCGAGTTCCCACTTTTCCAGGATTCGATGCACCTCGTCTTCGCGCCCCGGTTCGGCCACGACGAGCATGCGCTCCTGGGACTCCGACAGCAGGATTTCGTACGGGGTCATGCCGGGCTCGCGCACCGGAACGAGCGTCATGTCGATCTCCACGCCGCTCCCGCCGCGGCCCGCCATCTCGGACGCGGACGACGTGATCCCCGCGGCGCCCATGTCCTGGATTCCGGAGATCGCGCCCGACGCGATCAACTCGAGGCTGGCCTCGAGAAGCAGCTTCTCCGTGAACGGGTCGCCGACCTGGACCTGCGGGCGGCTCGACTCGTCCGAGTCTTCAGACAGCTCTTCAGAAGCGAAGGTGGCGCCGTGGATCCCGTCGCGCCCCGTTCGCGCGCCGACGGTCATGAGCGCGTTGCCCGTGCCCGTGGCCGAGGCCGTGATGAGTTCCTCCTTCTTCATCAGCCCGAGGCACATCGCATTGACGATCGGGTTGCCCTCGTACCCGCGGTCGAAGACCGTCTCGCCCCCGATGTTGGGGATACCCATGCAGTTGCCGTAGTCACCGATGCCGGCCACTACCCTGGAGAACAGGTAACGGACACGCCCCGAGTCCAGATCGCCGAAGCGAAGGGAGTTCAGGATCGCGATCGGCCGTGCGCCCATCGTGAAGATGTCACGAAGGATGCCGCCCACGCCCGTTGCCGCGCCCTGATAGGGCTCCACCGCGGAGGGATGGTTGTGCGACTCGATCTTGAAGGCGAGTGCGTACCCCTCACCGATATCGATGACGCCCGCATTCTCCCCCGGCCCCTGGATCACCCAGGGCGCTTTGGTGGGCAGCAGGCCGAGCATCCGCTTCGAGTTCTTGTACCCGCAGTGCTCCGACCACATGGCGCTGAACACGCCCAGCTCGGTGAACGTAGGCGTCCGGCCCATGATGCGGAGTACGCGCTGATACTCGTCCTCGGACAGGCCATGGTCTGCGACGAGCGCGGGGGTGATCTCGGGATCGCCCGGACGGGGTGGAAGCTGGGTCGCGGGGGCCGTGCCCTCGGCGGTGCTCACGATAGAATCCGCTTTCCTGGAGTCAGGTGGCTGTGATCGGTGTCAGGCGGGTGTGGTGGCGAGCGCCTTGGCGAGCGACGTGAAGATGCCGAGCCCGTCCGTGGAGCCGAGGATCGGCTCCACGGCCCGCTCCGGGTGCGGCATCATTCCCATGATGTTGCCGCGCTCATTGAGGATGCCCGCGATGTTGTGCAACGAGCCGTTCGGATTGGCCTCGGCCGTGGCCCGGCCGGTCCCATCGACGTAGCGAAAGAGCACCCGGCCGTCGCCTTCGAGG
>JBBSOM010000134.1:0-6912 GCA_038259715.1 Longimicrobiales bacterium | reverse complement strand
TGGTCCTTTCGTTGTCCGGGCGTCGCTACGTCTCACGGATACGGACCGGGACGGGGGAGGAGGAGCGGGAGTTCCTGGCGCGTCCAGAGACGCGCGTGCTGGAAGAGGACGTGGCTCACCACTACTACTTCCTCCACGACGCTCGCGAGGGCGATAGGGTTCCCGTCATCGAACCGCGTTCCGGCAAACAATTCCAGCTCGAGGTGTCCCCTGCCACGGACGAGGAGATCCGGGTCGGGACCGTACGGGTCCAGGCACACCGGGTTACGTTCACAGGGGGCGGCGAGGATCGGACGGTGTGGTTCGATCGCCAAGGCCGTGTGCTGCGGGTCGAGATCCCGGCACGCGGCTATCGTGCGGAGCGTCGGGATCTCGTCGGCTGACAGTGCCTGGCCATTCAGCGATCTTGACGGGACTGTGCGGCGCCCGCCTCCACCTGCCGGATGCGTGAAGAGGATCGGATCCCGCTCCGTACTGACTTACGCGCACGTCGAAACCCGCGTTGCGAAAATGGCGTACGGGCGTGGGCCGGATACTCCAGACCCGGAAAATCAGAGAGGTCGTGAGGATGAGGATAAGCGCAGGCGTGTGTGCCCTGGTGGGGCTGTTGTTCACCTCGCCCCTCGTGGCCCAGGACGCCGTGCCGGCTTCGTTGTCACTCGATGAAGCCATCACGATCGCACGTCGGAACAACCCCACCTATCTGCAGTCCGCCAACGACGCAGAGCTGGCGGACTGGGACGTGCGCCAGTCCTGGGGGCAACTCCTGCCCACGGCCTCGGTCAACTCTTCCGTGAGTTGGCAGGGCTCCGGCAACCAGCAGTTCGGATCGATTACGCTGAGTGACCTCGGCTTCGGCAACCTGCCCTCCTACTACCAGTCGAGCTACGGCTTGTCGCTGGGGTGGAACGTGGATTGGCGCTCGCTCAAGGCGCCCGCGGCAGCCAAGGCACAGCGCAGCGCCACGGGCGCCCGCATCCGTGCCTCCGGCGCGACGCTCGTCTCCCAGGTCACCGCCGCCTATCTGGACGTACTCCGGCAGCACGAAGGTGTCCGGCTCACCCAGCAGCAGTTGGAGAACAACCAGCTCAATCTCCGGCTGGCACAAGGTCGGCTCGAAGTCGGTTCGGCGACGCCGATCGATGTCGGCCAGGCCCAGGTGCAGGTGGGGCGCGCCGAGGTCGCGGTGCTCCAGGCGAAGAACGCCGTTTCCACGGCGGGGATGCGCCTTCTGCAGCAACTCGGAATGCCCGTGGGTCAGGACGTCGAGTTGAGCACCACGTTCGCGCTGACCGAGCCCACGTGGACGCCCGACGAGCTCGTCGCGCGCGCGCTCGACCGGAATCCGGATCTCGAGGCCGTCCGGCGCTCGATGGACGCGGCGTCGATCGGGGTCAGTCAAGCCAAAGGTGCGTACTATCCGTCCGTGAACCTGTCGACCGGGTGGAGCGGCTTCACGCGTGAGGCCAGCAGCACCGACTATCAGATCGCGCAGGCGAAGGCCCAGGTCGCCGGCCAGGTGGACCAGTGCAACAAAACCAACGACCTGTACAGCCGCCTCGCCGACCCGCTGCCCGCCGCGGACTGCACCCGGTACGCCTTCACGGACGCCGCGCGGCAGTCGATCATCAACCAGAACAACCAGTTCCCGTTCGACTTCCAGAAGTCTCCGCTCAGCGTGCGCCTGGGAGTCAGCATCCCGATCTTCCAGGGGTTCAGCAGGCAGCGGAATCTCGAAGCGGCACGCCTCCAGCGGGAGGACGCCCAGCACCAGGTCCGCGAGCAGGAGTTGAAACTCCACGCGGACGTATCGATCGGGCTGTCCAACGTGCGCACCGCGTATCAGAGCGCCCTCCTGGAGGAGCGTAACCTGACCCTGGCCCAGGAGCAGCTCAGGCTGGCCCGTGAGCGCTACCAGCTCGGCGCGATCACTTTCGTGGAACTGATGGACGCGCAGACCGTGCTCGCCCAGGCCGATCGTGACCGGACCGCGGCCATCTTCGCCTATCACGACGCCGTCTCGACCCTCGAGGCGCTCGTCGGGACTCCCCTCCGCAACTGACGAGACCGAAACCCGTAATGCAGACCCGAACGAAGGTCCTTATCGCCATCGTGGTGGTGGCCGTATTCGGCTCGGCGGTAGCCCTCAGCGTCGTGAGGTCCCGGGACAAGGGCATCGACGTGCGCCTGGAGGAGGTGCGACGCCGTGACCTGGTCGAGATCGTTACCGCGAGCGGAAATATCCGAGCCCGTAAATCGGTTGAGCTCAGTTCTGATATCTCCGCCAAGGTCAACTCGTTACTGGTCAAGGAAGGAGATGACGTCAAGCAGGGACAGGTGCTCATGCGCCTGGACCCGGCCCAGTACCAGGCGGGTGTCTCGCGCGCGGAGGGCGCGCTCTCCCAGGCCAAGGCCACGGAGACACAACAGGAGGCGAACTCAACCCGCTCCCAGCGGGACCTGGATCGCCTGCTGGCGCTCCGCTCTCGCGACTCCCTCCTCGTCAGTGGGCAACAGGTCGATGACGCCCACACCAACGTCGCTGTGGCTGAAGCGCAACTCCGCTCTGCCCACTTCGGCGTGTCGCAAGCGCAGGCGTCGCTGGACGAGGCACAGGATCGTCTCTCCAAGACGGTCATCCGCGCACCCATGGTTGGGAAGATCACGCGCAAGAACGTCGAAGAGGGCGAGACCGTCATCATCGGCACCATGAACAACCCCGGGAGCCTGATTCTCACGATCTCGGACCTGTCCGTGATCGAGACCGTCGTGCAGGTGGACGAAACCGACGTCCCCAAGATCTCCCTCGGCGACTCGGCATCGGTGCGCATCGACGCCTTCCCGGACCGGAAGTTCACCGGCCGCGTCACGGAGATCGGCAACTCGGCGATCCGCCCCCCTTCCCAGCAGACCGCCGGCCAGCAGGCCGCAATCGACTTCGAGGTCGTGGTCACGCTCGATCCGACCGACGCCGACCTGCGTCCCGACCTCTCGGCCACGGCCGATGTCGTCACCGAGACGCGCTTGGACGCGCTCGCAGTGCCGATCATCGCGCTGACCGTGCGCGAAAAAGGAGACAGCACGAAGGCGGACTCGGCCCAGGCCCGGTCCGCAGCCGGGATGGAGGGTGACGAGCCCGCGGACGAGGAAGGCGTCTTCGTGGTCCACGACGGCAAGGCGACGTTCACGACTGTGACGACCGGAATCGCGGGACTGGAGTACTTCGAAGTCCTGTCCGGGCTCGCCCAGGGTGATACGGTGGTCGCCGGACCCTACCAGCGCATCCGCGAACTCAAAGACGGCGATGCGGTCAAGCAGGCCGACAACCCGACCGGGTCGGCGGTCGCCAACTAACCCGGACCGGGAAAGGAACCGAGCCGCCGATGCCCGTCTGGGAAGGTGTCATCCTTGCGATGCAGCAGATTCGCACCGAAAAGCTGAAGAGTTTCTTCAGCCTGCTGGGCGTCATTCTCGGCGTCATGTTCCTGCTGGTGGTGGTGACCGTCGTCGAAGGGCTCGACCGCTACATCCGCGAGGATTTCACGGCGCAGATCTTCGGTGTGAACACGGTCACGCTCCGCCGGTGGCCGAGCGTGAACATCAACACGGGCCTCGAAGACGACCGGGCCCGGCTGCGTCGCCCACGGATCACCTACGACGACGCGGATGCGATCCGGGACCGGCTCACCGTACCCACCCGGGTGGCAGTCGAAAGCAACACGAGCAGTGAGGGCGTCGGCGACACCGGACGTTCGGCGACGGGCATCCAGGTGACGGGTGCCTCTCCGGAGATCTTCGCGATCCGGGACCTGACCATCGAGCGCGGTCGTGCCTTCACTCCGCGGGAAGCCGACGCGGGCCTCCCGGTGGTCGTCATCGGATCCGAGACCGCAGACGTGGTCTTCCCCGATGTCGACCCCCTCGGGCACACACTGCGGCTGCGCGGCTTCCCGTATCGCGTCATTGGCGTGCTGAAGGAGCGGGGGTCGCTCTTCGGCCAATCCCTCGACAATCAGGTCATCGCGCCGGCGCGTTCGCCGATCCAGTCCATCACCGGCCCGCATGGGATCGTCGACCAGATCATCATCCAGACGCTCGACCCCGACCGGCTGCGTGAGGCGCAGACCGACGTCGAGGGGATCATGCGGGTGCGCCACAAGCTCCGGCCTACCGAGGACAACGATTTCGCGCTCGAAACCGCGGACGAGGCCATCAGCTTCTGGAACAAGATCTCCAGGATCCTCTTCACGGCCCTGCCGATGCTCGTGGCGATCTCGGTGGTGGTCGGCGGAATCGTGATCATGAACATCATGCTCGTGTCGGTGATGGAGCGGACGCGAGAGATCGGGGTGCGCAAGGCGCTGGGCGCGCGTCGGCGCGACATCCTCACACAGGTGCTCATCGAGTCGGCGACCCTGTCGACCGTCGGGGGCGCCTTCGGCGTGGTGGTCGGCATCTCGATCGCCATGCTCATCGCGGCCGTGTCTCCCCTGCCCGCCGCCATCAGTCCACTGTGGGCGGCGGTCGGGGTGGGCCTCGGCCTCACGGTTGGCATGGTCGCGGGCGTGTACCCCGCGTGGCAGGCCGCCAAGCTCGACCCCGTCGACGCGTTGCGCCATGAGTGAGGATCGCGTTCCCATCCAGGACGGGGCGTCGGGCCTGACGGCCCTCAGCGAGGGCCTCACCATCGCGTTCGACGCGATCCGGGCCAACGTGCTGCGCTCGAGCCTGACCATTCTCGGTGTGGCGGTTGGCGTTTCGGTGGTCGTGGCCATGGCCGCGCTCATCACGGGCTTCCGCACCACGATGACCGACGCATTCCAGTCGGCGGGCCCGAATAACTTCATGGTGACCCGGTTCGACTTCACGGCGGTGCGCATCGTGAGCGACGGCACCAGCCGCCCTCCCTGGTGGGACAAACCCGAGTTGGAGCCGAGCGAGGCCGAACGGATTGCCCAGCTCCCGGGCATCCAGGAGGCGCTCTTCAACTTCGCGTTCGCGGTCGACTTCGATTTCGAAGGGCAGCGCGTGGGCAACGTTCAGTCCCAGGGCTATTCGGCGGGGTGGCCAGGCTATACCCCGGGCGAGTTCATCGCCGGCCGCGACTTCACTCCGGCCGAAGTGCGCCAGAACCGGGCGCTCGTCGTGATCTCCGCGGACCTGGCCCTCGATCTGTTCGGGCGACGTGACCCGGTGGGGAGGCGCCTCCGCGTCGGCAACACCTTCCGCGGTACCCAGGAGTCCTTCTCCGTGGTCGGCGTCTTCCAGCCCGAGGCCAACATCTTCTCAAGCCTGGTGAAGCACTTCGCGATCTTCCCGTACACGGCGGCCTCGCGTCGCCTCCGTCAGAACGACTGGCAGGCGCAGATCCTCGTGGTGCCGAAGGACTCCGTATCGATGGCGGACGCCGAGGACCAGGTCATCGCCACGCTCCGCGGCATGAGAGGTCTCGGCCCGCGCGACGAAAACAACTTTGCGATCCTGGCTTCCGCGCAACTGCTCGAACTCTTCGACCGCCTGACAGGGGTGATCTTCCTGGTCATGCTCGCGCTGTCGTCCGCGGGCCTTCTGGTGGGCGGCGTCGGCGTGATCGGGATCATGTTGATCAGCGTCACCGAACGGACCCGGGAGATCGGTATCCGGAAGGCGGTGGGCGCCACCCGCCGGGAGATCCTGTGGCAGTTCCTCGTCGAGGCGTCCGTGCTCACGGCACTCGGCGCCGCGGTCGGCCTGCTCGCGGGGTGGGGGCTGGCATGGACCGTCGCCGAGCTGACGCCGCTGCCCGCCCGCATTCCCCTGTGGGCCGTCGCTGCCGCCATGGCGATGGCGACGCTCTCCGGAATGCTTTTCGGCCTTCTGCCCGCCTACCGCGCCAGCCGCCTCGACCCGGTCGTGGCGCTCGGCTTCGAGTAGAACCGTGGCCGCGCCGCCCCCGCCCGTGCTCTCGGCACGCGAAGAACGCCTGAACGTCCTCACGCACGCGATCGGCGCGCTGGCGAGTCTGACCGCGGGAAGCGTGCTCATCGTATTCACGGCGCTGGGCGGGGACCCCTGGCGCGTCGTGGGGGCGTCGGTCTTCGTGGCCAGCGCCGTCGCGCTCTATACCGCGTCGACCCTCTACCATGCTGCGCGCCGACCGCTGTGGCGAGCCCGGCTACGGGTGGTGGACCACGCCGCAATCTACGTCCTGATCGCGGGCACCTATACGCCTTTCACGCTGGTGGGGCTCCGTGGTGGATGGGGATGGAGTCTGTTCGGCGTCGTCTGGGGCCTGGCGGTGGCCGGGATCGTTTTCAAACTGTTCCTGCTTGGTCGGCTTCCTCGGACTTCGACGGTCATCTACCTGGCCATGGGATGGCTCGGCGTGATCGCGGCGGTTCCGATGGTCCGGCACTTCTCGATGTCCACGCTGGCCTGGCTCGTGGCAGGCGGGGTGGCGTACACGGTCGGTGTCGCGTTCTATGGGTCACGCCGCCTCCCGTACGCTCACTCGATCTGGCACCTCTTCGTGCTCGCCGGAACGGCTTGTCACGGGGTCGCGGTCGCCGTGAGCCTGCTCGGAGTTCCGCCTCGATGACGCCCGCCTCCCCGAACGTCTCGCTGGACATCCTGGGCATCTTCGCCCACCCCGACGACGCGGAACTCCTGTGCGGGGGCGCGCTGGCCAAGAGCGTCGAGGCCGGCCAACGGGTGGGGATCCTCGACCTCACGGCGGGGGAGATGGGCAGCCAAGGTACGCCGGCACTTCGCGCGGACGAGGCGGCGCGTGCCGGAAAGATCCTGGGTGTGCACGTCCGGCGCTGTCTCGGGCTCCCGGATTCGCGGCTCGAGAACTCCGACGAAGCTCGTGTGCGCGTCGCGGGGGTCCTGCGTGAATTACGGCCGCGCGTGGTCGTGACGCACTGGAAAGTG
>JBBSOM010000133.1:0-6914 GCA_038259715.1 Longimicrobiales bacterium | reverse complement strand
CTGAGCAACCTGGACGTTGGGCGGCCAAGGCAGGGAGCGAGGACCCGTATCCGGTGATCCCGGGTCGTGGTTGCCGGTCGCGTACACCAGCGTTATCCCATGGTCGCCCAGACGGTTGGCTTCCTCGAGCAGAAAGCGCTCGGTGGAGAAGGACAGGCGGTCCGAATCGAAGAGGTCGCCGGCAATCAGCAGGGCGTGGACGTTTTCACGGATGGCCAGATCGACGGCGCCCCGTAGGGCTTCATGGGACGCCTCGCGCAGACGTCTACGCGTCGCTTCAGAACGGCCCGAGAACGACGTATCCATGTGGACGTCGGCGAGGTGGATGAAGCGCATGAACGAGCGGTTCGCGGAAGAAGTGAGGCACGCTCCAGCGAAGGTAGTGTCCCCGAACGGGCGAGGGAATTCGAAAACCGGCCTTGCCGGCTTCACCCCGCCAAAGGATTCGATATCTTTCAGGTCGACGTGCCGGATCCGCGTGCGCGACGTGCGGAATTTCCGGGAAGGATTGCCACGTTGCGCCTTTCGAGAGCGCCTCTCGGAGCCCTCCGAGCCATCCGAGCCATCTCATGAGCGACACTACAAGCACAGCGGTTCACCGGCTTCGCCAAGACTCTGCTACCGTGGACGCGGTGTGTCGCCAACTCGAACGCCTGGTCGACGCCGCCGATACGAAGCTGGTTGTCGATTTCGCCGAGATCTTCTTCGCCCGGGCATCCGCCGACTTCCTCCATGAGCGCAGCACGGATGCGCTGGCGCATCTGGCGCTCGGGGCGTTCCGCTTCCTGCAGCGGTCCCGGCCCGACCAGGTCGACGTGGAGGTCCGCAATCCCGACGTGGCAGACGAAGGGTGGTACGCGCCGGTCACCATGGTGCGGACGAACATCTCCGAGCGGCCGTTCATCATCGACACGATCCGGGAGTTCCTTCACGCCGAGGAACTGGCGATCGAATGCATCATCCATCCGGTGCTCCACATCGAGCGCGACGCCCGGGGACTCCCCATCGCCATCGGACCTTCACGGGAAGGTGGGACGCGCGAGTCGGTTGTCTACTGCGAGGTCGCCCAGATCACCAACCTCGAGAGGCTCGAGCATCTGAGGTCCGAGTTGGTGCGCCGCCTCGCGGACGTGGTCGCGGCGACGGACGACTTCGAGAAGATGATGGAGTCGGTCAACACGGTGGTGGCCGAACTGGCGGAACGGGCGCGCGCCCTCGAAGGCCGGAGCGAGGAGGTCGCGGAGATCCAGGACTTCCTCCGCTGGCTTCGGGACGGCGGCTTCGTGTTCCTCGGTTACCGGGACTACGAACTCCTCGGCGATGAGGGCGACCGCTCGGTCGTGGTCATCGACGGCTCGGGGATGGGTATCCTAAGGGACGAAACCGCCTCGTCCTTTTCGCGGCCCGTCCGGCTCTCGGCGCTGAAAGAGGGTCAGCGTGAGCTCGCGGAACATGGCCCGCTGTTGATCATCAGCAAGACCAACGCAGAGTCCACCGTGCACCGGCGCGCGCGCATGGACTACATCGGCGTGAAGAAGCTCTCGGAGTCCGGTGAGGTGTGCGGCGAGCATCGTTTCATCGGGCTCTTCACGTCGAAGGCGTATTCCGAGGACGCGGAGGAGATTCCGATCCTGCGCCTCAAGCTGCAGCAGATCCTCGAGAATTCGGAGGCTCAGAAGGGTTCGCACGACTACAAGGAGATCATCACGATCTTCAATACCCTTCCCAAGGAGGAGCTCTTCCTCGCTTCGGCGGAGGAGATCGGCGCGGACATCCGCACGGTCCTCACGTCCTACAATACCGCTGGGGTCAGGGTGTCGTTGCGCGAGGACGGGCTGCGCCGAGGGACCTCGATCATGATCATCCTTCCCAGGGACAAGTTCTCGGGCGAGGTGCGCAAGGCGCTGGAAACGGCGCTGGTGGGAATCCTGGACGGCGAGATCCTCAACTATCATCTGTCTCTCGGCGAGGGCGACCAGGCACGCCTCCACTTCTTCATGGCGACCCCGCCGGAGCGGCTGCGCGAGATCGAGAACACGGATTTGGAGCAACTGGTCGGGCGGATCATCCGGTCCTGGTCCGATCGCGTTCGGGAAGGCCTCGAGCGGGTGCGGCCCGCGGATGAGGCGAGACGACTCGCACGAAAGTACGGCGACGATTTCAGCCCCGAGTACCAGGCCGCCATCGACCCTGAGGTCGCGGTGGCCGACCTGCTCGAGCTGGAGGCGATGGAGGCTGCGGACGAAACGATCTCGATCGTGTTCGAGAACCGCGGCAGCGCGGTGGCGGCGCCGGGCATCGAGTCCGTTACGGAGTTGACGGTCTATCTGCGGGGTGAGCGGCTGGTTCTGTCCGACGTCATGCCGATCCTCGACAACATGGGTCTGCGCGTGCTTGCGGTCGCTCCCTTCGACGTGCGCGGCGGCGGGAGTGACGCGTCGACCATCTATGCGTTCGCCGTTCAGGATTCCGAGGGTCGGCCCGTGGATGTGGACGAACGCGGTGCGCTGCTCGCGGAAGCCATCCTTGCGGTCAGGGCCGGCGACGCGCTGAACGACCCACTGAACAGGCTGGTGCTTCGGGCAGGACTCCACTGGCGTGAGATCGACGTGCTTCGGGCGTACTCGGGCTATGCCTTCCAGGCAGGAGCGGTCCCCAGCCGTCAGGCCATCCCCTCCGCCCTCGTGAAGTATCCGGGCATCGCGGGGGTTCTCTTTGATCTGTTCCAGACCCGTTTCGATCCTGCCTCCGGGGCGTCCCTCGCAGAACGGACGGCGACCGCCGCCGACATCCAGTCCACCTTCCGCGGCGCGTTGCGAGAGGTGTCAGTCCTCGCGGACGACCGTGCCCTCCGTCGGCTGGACGAGCTGATCACAGGTACCCTGCGTACGAACTACTACCGTCGTGGAGGACGGGCGCCCAACTTCCGTTCCGGCGGCGTGCCGTTCGTGTCGTTCAAGTTTTCGTGCCAGGACATCGAGTTCCTGGCGCAGACGCGCCTGCTTTACGAAGTGTGTGTCCACTCGTCCCGCATGGAAGGGGTGCACCTGCGCGGCGCCCGCGTGGCGCGTGGCGGTATCCGTTGGAGCGACCGGCCGGATGATTTCCGGACCGAGATTCTCGGTCTGGTGAAGACGCAGGTCGTGAAGAACGCGGTGATCATTCCAAGTGGTTCGAAGGGTGGATTCATCACCCGGCAGCACATCGTGGATCCGGAAGCACGCTTCGCCGAAGGTAAGGAGCAATACCGCACTCTGGTGCGCGGGCTCCTGGATCTGACCGACAATCTCGAACCGTCCGGTCACACCATCCCACCCGAGAACGTGGTGGCCTGGGACGAGCCGGATCCTTATCTGGTGGTGGCGGCCGACAAGGGTACGGCGAAGTTCTCCGACATCGCCAACGGCGTTTCCGCCGAGTACGGCTTCTGGCTCGACGACGCCTTCGCGTCAGGTGGCTCGCACGGGTACGACCACAAGGCGGTGGGGATCACCGCCCGAGGTGGATGGGAATCCGTGAAGCGCCACTTCCGGGAACGCGGCAAGGACATCCAGGAGGAGCCGTTCACCGTCGTCGGTATCGGGGACATGAGCGGTGACGTCTTCGGCAACGGCATGCTCCTGTCGCAACAGATCCGTCTGATCGCCGCGTTCGACCACAGGCACATCTTCATCGATCCGGATCCGGACCCCGCCACGACGTATGCGGAGCGCAAGCGGATGTTCGAGCTTCCCCGCTCGAGTTGGGCGGAGTACAATCAGGGCCTGCTCAGTGAAGGTGGGATGATCGTGCCGCGCGGCTCGAAGGAGGTCGAACTCACCCCCCAGGCGCGACGGGCGTTGGGCGTCGGGAGCGATGCGCCCGCCACGATGGACGGGGAGACCCTCATCCGTGCCGTGCTCAGCGCGCCGGTGGAGTTGCTCTGGAATGGCGGCATCGGCACGTACGTCAAGTCCGCCGCGGAGACGCATGCGGAGGTCGGGGACTCGTCCAACGACGCGGTGCGCGTGAACGCCGACGACCTCCGGTGCGAGACCGTGGGCGAAGGGGGCAACCTCGGCTTCACCCAGCGCGCGCGCATCGAGTTCGCGCTTCGGGGGGGACGGTTGAATACCGACGCCCTGGACAACTCCGGTGGCGTCGACATGTCCGACCACGAGGTCAACCTGAAGATCCTGCTGGCGCCTGCCGTCGCGACCGGAACGATGGAGCAGGCGGAGCGGAATGCTCTGCTGGAGAGCCTGACCGGGGCGGTGGCCCATCTCGTGCTCGAGAACAACCGGACACAGAGCCTGGCCATTTCGCTCGACGAGTTGCGTGCGAAGGAGTCCGTCGACGACTTCCGTGCCCTCATGGTCGCGCTCGAGAAGACGGGAGAGTTGAGCCGTGCGGCCGACGGACTGCCCTCCACGGACATCCTGGGGGAACGCGCGGATCGTGGGCAGACCCTCGTGCGCCCGGAACTGTGCGTGCTCCTGGCGCACGCGAAGCTGGCCCTCAAGGCACGACTCCTGAGGGGACGCCTCCCGGACGACCCGATCACCGAGAGCTACCTGCTCGGCTACTTTCCGCCCGAAGCGCTGCCCGCTGCGGGTCAGGAGGCGCTTGCGGGACACCGGCTGCGCCGTGAGATCATCGCCGGTCAGGTGACCAACGATCTCGTCGACCTGATGGGCGCGACGTTCGTGACCCGGGTGATGCGGGACACAGGACGCTCCGCCGAAGCGGTGGTTCGCGCCTGGCTCGTCGCGTCACGCCTTTCCGAGCATTGGAAGCTCGTCGCCGAGATGGCCAAGCAGCAGAGCGCGTTGGACGTCCGCGTTTCGTACCGGTGGCTCCTCGGTCTCGCGCGGGTGCTCGAACGGACGACCCGGTGGGTCCTCCAGAACGTCGACGCCGACGTCTCGCCCGCGCGCATCGTGGACGAGAACGCCGAGGGTCTGGCACTCCTCCGGGATGGCTTTGCCGACGTGGTGACCGGCGACGAGAGGAGACTCTTCGAGGCGCTGGTGCGGGAGATCCAGGACGCGGGGGCCGACGAACCCTTCGCGCTCCACCTCATCAGCCTGCGCTTCCTGGATCAGCTTCTCGAAATTCTCCAGATCACGCGGGACAGTGGGTCCGGGGAACTTGCGACGGCACGGGCATACTACGCGGTCTCACAAGCATTCGAGCTGTCCTGGTTGCGGCGTACCGCCTTTGCGTCGGCGGGCGAAGGCCAGTGGGAGCATCGTGCGGCTCAGGCGCTGGCGGAAGATCTTTCCCGGGCGCATCGACGACTCACTCTGGTCCTGTTGCGCGGCGCCGAGGCGGGGGATGTCGGCAAGGCACAGGAGGTGCTCCAGCGGGTGTGCGTCCGGGACATCGAGCGGTACCGGAAGATCGTCGACGAACTGAAAGCGGAGGAGGGAACCGGACTCGCGGGTGCCGCGGTGGCGGTGCGGGAACTGTCCGCATGCTCGGAACGAGCCGGCGAGTAGGCTCGAAGCGGATCGGGGCGGATACGGTGTCATCCGACGCCGTAGCCGCCCCGTCTTCTCTCGGGTCCTATATGTGTACGGGCCCGTCTGCGAACCGGCCTGCAGGTGTCACGCGTCCGAACTGGTGGCCTTCATGACGTCGTCGACGTAGCGGTCCACGCTCGAGACCACGAACACGGCATCCTTGCGTGTCTCTGCGGCCGCGAGGGCAGTCGCGAAGCTGAGCAAGACGCCACGCACGCCGTCCTTCCCGGACTTCGGGGCTGAGTCGGCGGACTTCGGGCCGGCCATAGCGGATTTCCGGGCGGCGCCGGACTTCGGGCCGGAGACGGCGGACTTCGGGCTGGAGGCAGCGCTCGGTTTGCGGGATGTCGCCTTTTTCTTGGCAGCGCCACCCGCGCGCTTTCCGAGCTTCATGTTCCGCTTGATTTGAAGCGGATACCGAGCGTGGAATTGGCGCCGGCTCAGTTTGCCGATGCTCGAGTTGATGCTCTTGGCCATCCCGAAGAGTTCGTCACCCGAGACGTCCGGGTTCTTCTTGATGGCGGCATCGACCGCTTCCATGACCTTTTCGTCGACATTCGCCACGCGCATCGTCCTTCTTTGAAGGTGGGTCGCACAATGAACTCGATGGTGAGACTATATCGACCAAAAGACACTCCGTCGAGTCGCAATGTCAAGAGAAAGTCACGGCCTTCATTCACTGGATGTCCGGAAATTGCCCAACACCACGCCCAGGCGTACCGAGGGTCCGCGCAAGTCCACGGCACCCACTCCAGGCAGATCCTCGACGCCGAAGACGCCGCGATAGCCGCACTCCACGGTCAGGCCCAGGCCACCGATCAACCGGACTGTGCCGTGGATTTCGGGTTCCACCACACCGAAGTTGTCGGCACCGATCAGCGTACCGACTATGGGAAGGCTGACCTTGGCGGTCCCGACTCCGAAGAGCGCTCTCACGGACAGGCTTGTGCGACCCAGCGATCCGATGGGGGCATCCAGGAGCACGCCGCCATATGCGACACGCAGATCGTAGTGATTGCTACCACCCGGGATGGACCGCGGGGCGAGGAGAACCCAACCAGCTCCCCCGAACCGGAGGGGGGTGCCAAGGTCCAATAGGCCTCCTCCTCCTCCAAACGGTGCTGGCTTGCCTCGGACGGCCGTGGCGCCGAACGCGGCCTCGAGGGCGGCGCGTGCGGCGCGGCCGCCGGTATCTTGCGCAGCCGCGGGGCCCGGTCCCAGTAGCGTGAGCGCGAGAACGGCGTATAGCACCGCTGGCCCTCGACGGAGCGTACTGCCCGGGCCCGTGTCCGGGGAGTGCGCGAGCGCGCTGGGCGTCCCCGAACGATCCGGCTTCATGCCGAGTATCCTCCTGGACGGGCTCATGGACGATGGGGCGCCGAAACGACCCATCGGGTGTAAACTTAGGAT
>JBBSOM010000132.1:0-6984 GCA_038259715.1 Longimicrobiales bacterium | reverse complement strand
TTGTGCGCGATCGTGATGATCGGGCCGCCGAGCAGGAGTCCCACCAGGAAGAGCGTGTCGGAAAGCGCCTTCCTGCTCCGCAGGAGCTTTCGCGCGGAAGCGCCGGCGCCCTGGATGTCGCGGACGGCTTCACCCATGAGGGTGCCGCACCGGCCGCATCGGTTGCGTGCGCCCTTGTACGCCATGGAGCAGTACGGGCACACGGTGGCGCCGGGGTCGTCCTCCGAATCCTGATCGAAGTCGAGGTCGACGTGATGGCGGGCGGCCCGCCCGGAGCCGCGAGGGGACGACATCGTGCGATCAGTGCTGGCTGACGGGGCCCGGCTCTCCGCCCGCCGGAAGGTGCTGCTCGAGGTAGTTGGTGAGCAGCGTACGCAGGTGGAGCGTCGTGCCCGGGCCCTCGAAGATGCCGTGCGTGCGGTTCGGATAGGCCATCATCGTGAACTGCTTATTCAGTTCGACGAGGCGGTTGATCAGTCGTTGCGTACCCTGGAAGTGCACGTTGTCGTCACCGGTGCCGTGCACGATCAGCAGGTCGCCCTCGAGCCCTTGGGCGAACGAAATGGGTGAGCCCTTCTTGTACCCGTCCGCATACTCCGGGAGCACGCCCGAGTAGCGCTCCTGGTAGATGGCGTCGTAGAGCGTCTGATCCGGTACGGGCGCGACGGCCATCCCCACCTTGTAGATCTCCGGGTGCCGGAACATGAGGTTGAGCGTTTGACTGGCGCCTCCGCTCCAACCCCAGACGCCGATACGATCCGCATCCACGTACGGGAGCTTCTCGAACTCACGGGCCGCGGCGGCCTGGTCCTCCGAAGCGAGCACGCCGACGGCTCCGTGCACGCTCTTCCGCCAGTCGCGGCCCCGCGGATCGGGCTGACCCCGGTTGTCCACGCTGGCCACGATGTAACCCTGCTGCGTGAGCATGAGGTGCCACAGATACGTGCTGCCGCCCCACTGGTCCATGACGGTCTGGGCGGCAGGTTCACCGTACACGTAGAACAACACCGGATACTTCTTCTTCGGGTCGAAGTGGGGGGGCTTCATGACCCACGCGTCCAGCGCGGGCCCGTCCTTCCGGTTGATCCGCACGAACTCGAGGTCGCCCTTGTCGAGCTTCGCCACGGCGTCCGCCAGGCGCTCGTTGCTCTCCAGCACCTTCACGGTCTTGTGGCCGGGCAGCGAAACCAGCGACCAGGTGGGCGGTGCCGCGAACTGCGAGTGCGTCTGGAAGGCGTAGCGTCCGTCCGGCGCGATGTCGTAGTCGTTCCATCCTTCCTGGTCGATGGGCGTGAGCCGCACCGGCTTGCCGCTCCCGTCGAGGCGGCTTCGGTACAGATACCGCTGCGCGACATTGTCCGGAGAGGCGATGAAGTAGATCCATCCTCCGTCCGGGTCGATGAGGTCGATCTGGATCACGTCCATGGGCCAGGGCGTGAGCAGCTTCTCTCCGCTCCCGTCTCTCGCCACTGAATACACGTGGCGCCACCCGTCCTTCTCGCTCACCCAGGTGAAGCGTGCGCCCCCGTCGAGCCAGAGCAGGTCGTCGACGACGTCGACCCAGGCGGAGTCGGTGTCTTCGAAGATCTCCCTGACCTCGCCCGTTTTCGCGTCGGCCAGCAGGACGTGGTTTTCGTCCTGTGCGCGGTTCAGGTGCTGGATGAGGAGCTGATTCGAGTCGTCGGCCCACTGCATCCGGGGGATGTAGTTGTTCCGGGGATCGCCGGGCACCTTCATCCACGTCGTCTCGCCACCGTCGGCGCCGACGACGCCGATACGCGCCGCCGAGAGCACCTGGCCGACCTTCGGATACGGAATCGACTTGAACTGGGGATAGAGCGAGTCGGTGTAATTCACGAGGACGAAGTCGCGGACGCCGTCGCTGTCGAGTTGCCAGTACGCGATGTGCGTGCCGTCCGGGCTCCAGCGGAAGCCGTCCTGGATACTGAACTCCTCTTCGTACGCCCACGAGAAGTTGCCGTTGATGAGCGTAGGGGACCCGCCCGTGGTCAGGCGCGTCTTCTGCCCGTCGGAGAGTCGTTCCACCCAGATGTCGTTGGCTTGCACGTACGCGACCCGATCTCCCTGGGGGGAGAATTTGGCGAACATGAGCGTCGAGGCCGGAAAGTCGGCGCCGATCTGATGGAGCTCGCCGCTCTTCAGGTCGAGCACCCAGTAGTCGCCGCGTGAGTTCGTGCGCCAGACGCGGGCAGTGTTCGTGAAGACGAGGAGCTTGGTTCCGTCGTCGGACCACGAGTAGTCCTCGGTGATGAGCGGCTGCCGGCTCCCGCTCGGCATCAGGCGCGTCGCGGGCACGAGCACAGTGCGCGATCCCTTCTCGGGGTCGTACTTCACGATGTCGAGCCCACGCACCGAGGGCGAACGCTCCACGGTCGTGTAGCCGGATCCATCCGCGAGCCACACGGCAGGCCCGAAATAGGCCGAAGCGAAGTCCGGCGACGCGAAGATGCGTTCGTTCGTGAGGGTGCCGGGGCTCTGCTGGGCCGTCGCGTGCGCCACAGAAGCCAAAGGCGCGGCAAAAGCGAGCAGCAGGAGGAGCGCGACGCGAACGCGCGAGCGGGGTCCGACGTGCCGATTGTGCATGAAAATCACCTACACTCGCTCGCGGCGCACGATCCCCAACGCCACCAGCAGGAAGAGGGCCGAAAGCAGGAAGGGAAGGCCGGGCAGGTGGAGGCCGCTCCACGGACCGATCGCCAGGGCGAACGTCTGCGTGAAGAGGATGGGCGCAATCACCCCACCCACGCCCGAGAGGCTGGACAGCGCGCCCTGGAGCCGACCCTGTTCGTCGTCGCCGACTCGACTGGTCATGATGCTCTGCAAGTTGGGATATGTCAGGCCGAAGAGTGCGCCCGCCGGGATCCCGAGCAGGAAGATCGTCCCTGTGGGCGCGAGGCCGTACACGACGAACCCGACCATGCCGAACGTGAGCCCCGCCATGAGGGCACGGTGTTCGCCGAAGCGCTTCGAGATCCGTCCGACCAGCCCACCCTGCACGATCATGCTGACCACGCCGACGCCCGCCAGCACCAGGCCTACGGTCTTCGTGGTCCATCCGTACCGGTAGTCGCCGTAAAGTACGAAAAGCGCGGGCATGGCGTCGTGCGCCAGCCGGTAGAGGAAGGCCACGGCGGCCAGGCCCAGCAGCGCGCCGTGGCCGCGCAGGAAGCTCAGAGCGCCAAGTGGGTTCGCGTTTTTCAGGTCGAGCGGCGCGCGCCGTTCCCTCGGGAGCGACTCGGGCAGGATGAAGTAGCCGTAGAGCGTGCCCACCAGGCTGAGCGCGCCCGCGACCCAGAAGGGGAGGCGCAGGTCGATGCTGCCGAGGATGCCGCCGGTCGCGGGCCCCAGCACGAAGCCGACGCCGAAGGCCACGCCGAGCATGCCGTAGTAGCCCGCGCGCTTGTCACGCGGGGTCACGTCGGCGATGTAGGCGTACGCCGTCGCGTAGCTCGCCGACGTGATACCGGACAGCGCGCGTCCGACGAAGAGCCACCCCAGCGTCGGAGCCGTGGCCATGATGAAGTAGTCGAGGGCGAGGCCGAGCGTCGACAGGAGGATCACCGGCCGTCGGCCGAAGCGGTCGGACAGCGCGCCGATGAAGGGGGAGAAGAGGAACTGCATTCCCGCCCAAACGGCGCCGAAGAGCCCGTAGTACATCGCGGCGCTGGCGCTGTCACCGCCCTCGAAGTGGATGACGAGTTCGGGCAGCACCGGAATGATGATCCCGAGCGCCAGCATGTCCAGCAGAACGGTGATGAAGACAAAGATGAAGGCCGCTCGAGTAGGGCCATGTTTCGGCGTGTCGCTCAACGGTTGGCCTCCTCCCGGAGGTCCGACGCGGCGCCCAGTCCCGACGCCACTTCGGGCAGGATGCCCCGCTCTACGTAGAGGGGGCGGACGATTTCACGGAGAACGGGGAGTCGGCGACGGAAGGCCAGCGCTCCGACGATGCATACGACACCGCCTCCCGCGACTGTCCAGGGGGCGCCGACGCGCGCCGCGACCCAGCCGGCGAGCAAGCTGCCGAAGGGGGTCATGCCCACGAAAGCCATAGTGTAGAAAGCCATGACACGGCCGCGCATGTCTTCGCGAACGAGCGTTTGGATGACCGTGTTGCTCGACGCCATCTGGATCATGAAGCCGAAGCCGACGGGCACCATGAACATCAGCGACATCCAGAGCGAGCGGGACAGACCGAACGCCACCAGAGCGGCGCCGAACAGAACGGCGGCGCGAGGGATCATGCGTCCGAGGCCCAGCACGGTGGTGCGCGACGCCAGGAAGAGAGCGCCCGCCAGCGCGCCCAGGCCCGAAGCGCCCATGAGGAAGCCCAGCGTGTGCGCGCCGCCGCCCAGGGTGCGCTCGGCGATGACCGGCATGAGCACGCTGTACGGCATCCCGGCGATGCTCACGAGCGCGAGCAGCATCAAGATGGCCCGGATGGGCGCGAAGCCGAACGAGTAGCGGAAGCCGTCGGCCATCTCCCGAACGACCTTCTTGCGGGTCGCGGGGGGTGGCCTACGCGCAATGCGCATGGCCAATACCGTGCCGATGACCGCGAAGTAGGTGAAGCCGTCGAGCAGGAAGCACCACCCCTCGCCGACCGCCGCCACCAGCAGTCCGGCGATGGACGGACCGATGAGGCGCGCGCCATTGACCATCGAGGAGTTGAGCGCGATCGCGTTGGACAGGTCCGCTTTGTCCTCGATCATGTCGATCAGGAGCGACTGTCGGGACGGCGTATCGAACGCATTGATGCACCCCTGGAACGCCTGGAGGGCCAGGATGTGCCAGATCTGGATGACACCGGTGAGCGCGAGCGCTGCCAGGATGAACGATTGCGTGCACGCGAGGATCTGCGTGGCCAGCAGGACCCGGTATCGATCCAGCCGGTCCACCCACACGCCGGCGACCGGCGACAGGAGGAACGTGGGCAGTTGACCGACGAAGCCGACAAGGCCGAGCATCGCCGCGGAGTGGGTCAGCCTCCAGACCAGCCAGCTCGTGGCCAGACGGGTGATCCACGTGCCGACGAGCGAGACGCTCTGTCCGGAGAAGTAGAGCCGGTAGTTGCGGTGGCGCAGCGCGCGGACCAGCACGCTCCGCCAAGTTCCGTTACTCGTCGCTCAACTCCTCGAAGCGTTGGTTCCCGATCCTGTATCGGTGCCAATCCTTGTAGTCGAAGTGCCACCACTCGGCTTCGTAGACCGTGAAGTCCTGCGCCTCCATGGCTTGACGGAGCAAGCCCCGAAGCCACCGCTGACGAGTGGTGCCGCCCGGATAGTCAGGGTAGGAGCGCGGAGACATCTCATCATACCCGCCCGTCATGACCACGGGCTCCCCGGTGGCGAGGTCGTAGAGCGTGAGGTCCACGGCGCATCCGCGGTTGTGGCGTGAACCCGACGACGGATCGGCCACGAAGACGCGCAAAGGCTCAGGTGTCGCGTCCCAGAACATCTTGGTGACGTACCAAGGCCGGTAGCCGTCGTGGATGAGCACGCCGTAGCCCTGGGTCTTCAGCCAGGCGCTGGCGCGCACCAGCGCCTCGGCGGCCGGGCGCTGCAGGAAGGCGCGCGGCTCAGAATAGAAGACCTCGCCCATGAAGTTGTTCGTGGACGCATATCGGATGTCGAGATGGATCGAGGGGTCGAGCGTCACCAATTCGACCAGGTCGGCCGGAAGGAAGTCTCCTTCTTCGGCGGGCGGCGTGGCCGCGAGTGCCTCGGCGCGCAGTTCATCCGGCGGACGGAGCGGCGTGATCTTGAACTGGCTCCCGTCCTCGGTGCCGAGCGTCAGGCGCGTATAGGTACGGCCGTCCAGGTCGAGTGCGAGGATGCGGCCGTCCGGGGCGCTACGGACCGTGGCGGTCGTGGTCGGCGGCGCGGTCCCCCCGGGCCCGGTCGTTCCCGCGTCCACGGAGAACGCGCTGTCCGACAGAGGCTTCAGCGCCTGCGCATGGCCATGCCACCGCAGCAACTCCAGCGCGCCCTGGTCTTCGAGTATGGAGACCGTGTCTCCGGATGCGTACTCGCCGATCATGCGGCTCCACGCCGCAGGAGGAGCAGGCGGCGCCTCGGCGACGGCGGACTCGGGTGGCGGGGCATCCTTGGCGCAACCGGTGACGACGACCGTGGTCAGGGCTACGGCGACGAACTTCTTCGCGTTCATACGTTGACGGGCTCGGGTCGGGGAGGACGGACGGGAACGCGGGTACGCCGGCTCTCGCCCGCGCGCAGGAGGGCGAAGCGGAAGGCCGGAGGCCCGACAATCTGGTTTACGGCGATCATGGCAACGATGAGTGCGGCCACGTCGGTGCCCCACACGGGGAAGCGATCGCGCACGATGTTGGCGACGCCCAGCGTCACGCCGGCCTGGGCGAGAAAGCCCAGCCACGCATGGCGGCGCACGCTGGTCGAGCTACCGGTGGCAAAGGCACCCAGCCAGGTGCTTCCGGTCAGGGCGGTGGTGCGCAGCACCAGGATGATGACGACGATGGGCCAGACCGCCGCGAGCACGTCGATACGCAGGTCGGCCCCCGCGACCGCGAAGAACAGGGCGTACATCGGGAGTGAGTTCGCTTCTATCGCCTTCAGGAAACGCGGGCCCTGCGTCGAGAAGTTCTGCACGTAGAAGCCGGCGGTCATGGCGATGAGGATGTACTCTAGGCCGAACCGCTCGCTCGTACTGACCAGGAAGAACGCGCTGAAGAGCAGGATGAGCACCCGGTTGGTTCCGCTTCGCCGGAGGTACTGGGCGAGCAGCCAGCCGACGCCGACGCCGACGCCGAGCGAGGCCATGGTCGACCGTAGAACCTCGGTCAAGGTGGACATCGCGAAGGGCTTGGCCGGATCGACGACCACGACGGCAAGCGGGATGAGGAGCGCGATCAGGATCAGGACGATGACGTCCTTCAGCACGGTGATGCCGAGCACGGTCTCCGTCATGACCCCCTTCGCGCGTTCC
>JBBSOM010000131.1:0-6988 GCA_038259715.1 Longimicrobiales bacterium | reverse complement strand
CGTCGAGCCGACGTGCGGTGGCGGTGTCGCCCTCGGCCCGGGCTCGTTTCACCGTGTCCTCGGTGGCGTCCATGTGCCCGAAGAGCACACGCTCGGCCGCCACGTCCGTGGTGCCCACGGTGGTGGTGCCCTTGAAGAGAAGGTGCTCCAGGAGATGGGCGGCACCGGTATTGCCCAGGTGCTCCTGTATGCTGCCTACACGGTACTGCACCACGAAGGACACGGTGGGCGCTCCGCGGCGCTCGAGCACCATGACGTGCATCCCGTTTTCCAGCGTGATCTCGCGGACGGGGAGCCGTTCGCCGGGTGTCGATCCCGGCGCATCCTGGGCGCCCGCAGGTCCGGCCCCACCGAAAAGCAGGGCGGCGGTCAGACCGGCGAGGACGTGGATCCGCACGTCAGCGCGCCCCCTCGGGGGGTTGGCACACCCGGCAGAAGAAGGCCGAGCGGTTCGAGAGCACGACGCGCTCGATGTCGGTGCCGCACCGCGCGCATGGCTCACCGTCGCGGCCGTACACGTGCAGCCTGCGGGCGTACGCGCCTTCTCCGCCCTCGGCGTTGCGATAGTCACGGATGGTGGTGCCCCCGTGGTGTATGGCGGCTCCGAGCACCGCACGGATGGTTCCGTGCAGGCGCTCCGCCTCGGCCGCCGAGATCTCATTGGCGCGACGGAGGGGGTGTATTCCCGCAAGGTGGAGGGCCTCCGCAGCATAGATGTTGCCGACGCCTGCTATACGCCGTTGGTCCAGAAGCCATGACCGGATCGGGGAACGTGACCCACCGAGGTCGCGGTGCAACCGGCTGGCCGTGAACGCGCGGCCGAGGGGTTCGGGCCCCATCCCTGCGGCGCGTTCGGCCCACGCGGCGGCACCGAGTGCCTCCACCGTTCCGAAGCGGCGTTGGTCGTCGAAGAAGAGGAGGCCCCCCGAGTGGAAGCGCAGGACGACCGCCGGGTGGCTCGGGCGTCCGGCCCCGCGCGGAGGCACCCGGAACGGGAGAAGCCGCCCGGTCATCCCGAGGTTCACCGCCATCACCGCTTTGTCGTCCAAGCGGAGGACGACGTTCTTGCCGCGCCGTTCGACGCCGACCAGAACCCGGTCCAGGAGTGCGCGGGACACTGTGGCACGGGGTTGGCGGAGGACGTCGGCATGCACGACCTCCAGCCGACGGATCCGCTCGCCGATGACCGTCCTTCTCAGGCCACGGACGATGGTTTCGGCTTCGGGAAGTTCGGGCATCTACGCCCCGTTTCCCCGAGGCGCGCCGGACGCGCGCGCGCGTTCGCGCCAGCCGATGTCCCGGCGGAAGAAGGCTCCGTCGAAAGAGATCGCCCGGGCACTCTCCCGGCTCCGATCCGCCGCCTCGGTGAAGGTCGCGCCCCGGGCGGTCACCGCCAGGACCCGACCTCCGGCGGTGAACAGACGCCCGCCCTCGCTCCGCGTGCCCGCGTGGAAGATCGAGATACCGTCGCCCTCGAGGCCCCCCGGGATCCGGACGGTCTTGCCTTTCTCGTAGGAGCCCGGGTAGCCGCCCGAGGCGAGGACCGTCGTTACGGCCGCACCCTGGTGCCAACGCGTGCGCGCCCCCGCGAGAGAACCGCCCTCGGCGACCGTGGCCATGAGGTCGAGCAGGGACGCGTCGAGCATGGGGAGCACGACCTGGGTCTCGGGGTCGCCGAAGCGGCAATTGAACTCGACGACCCGAATTCCGTTCGCGGTCTTCATGAGCCCGGCATACAGAAGACCGTGGAACGGCGTACCCTCCGCCGCCATGGCGCGTAACGTTGGCTCGAAGACCTCTTCGCGGGCCTCCTGGAGCAGGTCCGGGGTGGCGATGCTGACGGGGGCATACGCCCCCATCCCGCCGGTATTGGGTCCGACGTCACCCTCACCGACGCGCTTGTGGTCCTGAGAGGGTAAGAGGAGCAGGGCACGGGCTCCGTCGCAGACCGCGAAGACCGACACTTCCTCGCCTTCCAGGAAGTCCTCGATCACAATCTCGCGGCCTGCCTCGCCGAACGTCAGATCGCCGAGCATTGCACCGATGGCACCGACCGCTTCGTCCACGGTTTCGCATACGATCGCACCCTTGCCCGCAGCCAGCCCCGAAGCCTTCACAACGATGGGCGCACCGCGTTCCCGTACCCACGCTTCGGCCGCCTCGCGATCCCGGAAGGTGCGGTACTCCGCGGTGGGAATGCCGGCCCCACGCATGAGGTCCTTCGCGTACGCCTTGCTGGCCTCGATCCGTGCCGCGGCGCGGGTGGGGCCGAAGACCGGCAGTCCTTTGACATGGAAACGGTCCACGATCCCCGCCGCGAGGGGGGCTTCGGGCCCTACCACCGTGAGGTCGATCCGCTCGGCGGCCGCCCAGCCTGAGAGGGCCTCGACCTCGGTCGCGGCGATCGGCACAGCGGTGCACAGCGGGGCCATGCCCCCGTTGGGGTGCGTGGCGAAGAAATGGGCCGAAGGCGCGTCGCGCCGGAGCTTCCAGAGAAGGGCGTGCTCGCGCCCGCCGTTGCCAACGATGAGGATGCGCATCCGGGAAGATCGACCAACCCGGCAAGCAGAGAAAGGGAAGGCCCCCCGCCTACCACGGGCTGCTAGCGCCTCATGCCGCCCATGAACGTCTCGCCCATCTTACGGGCAGCGGAGGTCATCGTGTCGAGGAGGTCGCGCGCGCCCTCCGCGTAGGCGCTGGCAGCCTCTTTGAGGTCATCCTGGTAGGCCGGGTCGGGATCGCCCCGGCGCGCGTACTCCCCACGGACGATGCGGTCGTAGTCGCCGGCCTCGATCCACGCGCGCAGTTCGCTGACGCGAAGCGTCCAGAACGGATGCGTCGATCCGATCAGATTGAGGATCTTGAACACCTGGTCGGCCACGTCGCCTCCGTCCCGGTACTCCTCGGCCTGCACGATGAACTCCTGCAGGTTGGTCTCCTGGTCGCTGCCGCCGCCGGCCATCTTCAGCATCGTGCGCATGACGACCTCCGGGTCCTGCACGGCGAGCAGGCCGGCCCGGTCGCACGAGAGTTCACTCTTCCGCGACCACTCGAGCAGGCCGACGAGGACCGCACGCGCGGCTAGACCCACGATGGGGAAGCCCATCTGCGCGAGTTGGAGCAGGAGCGCGGTCATGGTCTTGTACAGCACGTGGCCGCTCAGGATGTGGCCGAGTTCATGCCCCATGATGTAGGCCAACTGCTCGTCCTCGAGCAGTTGGACCGTACCCGAATTCAGCACGATGAACGGCTCATCCATGCCCCAGGCCCCTGCGTTGACGATCGGGGTCTGCGACACGAACAGAGGGTAGACCTCGGGCGAGTCGAGCGTCTTCAGAGCTTCCTGGTACAGCCCGTGGACGCGACCGAACTGGCGGGGGCTGACGCGCACCGCGTTCGCCTGGAATGCGAGTCGAACCGGCTTCTCACCGAAGAAGCCGAACAGCTTCTTCAGGATCTCGTCGAAGACCGGAATCCGCCGCAATGCAGCGAGAGCCGCTTTGTCGGCCGGATGCTCCCACGCCCGGGGCGCGATATCCGTGAGGATGCGCCGGGCCCTGGTCCCCCCCTGTTCGCTGCCCCCCGTGTCCGGTCCGTTCTGATCCTGTCCGTCGGCCATGGTCCCATCCTCGTGCGTGAGTTCCCCTGCGCCACAAACCTGCGCCACAGAAAGGGGTCCGGCGTTCCTCGCCCCACCTACGCGGGCTTTCGATGCCGGGTTTCATGCCCCCTCCTGGACTTCCTACCCCAGGACGCGCGCCAGGTCCTCGATGAGGTCCTTCTCCTCTTCGATTCCCACCGACAGCCGCACCAGGCCCGGCGTGATCCCCATCGCCGCGCGGCGGTCTTCGGGGACGGACGCGTGCGTCATCAAGGCCGGTACGCTGATAAGCGACTCGACCCCGCCCAGGCTTTCGGCCAAAGCGAAGAGGCGGCAGTGCTCCGTGAGCGCGCGCGCGCGTTCCAAAGTTCCGACATCCACCGATACCATTCCCGTGAAGCCACCCATCTGGCGGGCGGCCAACTCATGTTGCGGGTGCGAAGGCAGGCCCGGGTACAGGACCCGGTCCACCTTGGGATGCGCTTCGAGGAAACGCGCCACGGCAAGCCCATTGGCGTTGTGCTGGCGCATGCGCACGTGGAGCGTCTTCAGGCCGCGTAGCGTCAGCCAACAGTCCATGGGTCCCGGCACTGCTCCGGTCGACATACGCAGGAACACCAACTCGTCGGCGAGAGCTTCGTCCTTGACCGCGACGATTCCACCGATCACGTCCGAGTGGCCGTTGATGTACTTCGTCGAAGAGTGCACCGTGAAGTCCGCGCCGGATTCCAGCGGCCGCTGGTTGAACGGCGACGCAAACGTGTTGTCCACGGAAAGGTGCGCGCCCCCGGCGTGGGTGACCTCGGCCACGGCGGCCAGGTCGCACACGCGCATCATCGGGTTGGTGGGGGTTTCGACGTGGACGAGCTTCGTGTTGGGTCGCATGGCCCTGGCCACCGCGTCGACATCGCTCGCCTCCACGTACGTGAACTCGATGCCGAAGCGGCTGAGCACGCGGTTGAACATACGGGTCGTGCCCCCGTACGTGTTTTCCTCACTGACCACGTGATCCCCCGCGGACAGCCTCTTCAGGATCGTTTCGATGGCGGCGAGTCCGGACGCGAACGCCACCGCGTGCGTTCCCGATTCCAGCGACGCGAGGTTGGCCTCGAGGGCTTCGCGCGTCGGGTTGGCCGTGCGCCCGTAGTCGTAGTGCGCGTTCGGCTCCCCCACAGCCGGCTGGACGTAGGTCGACGTCTGGAAGATCGGTGTCATGATCGCGCCGGTGACCGGCTCCGGGTGGACGCCGGCGTGGATGGCGCGCGTTCCGAAGCCCAAAGTCGACGTATCCCGCTCGTTCATGGATTTGGATCCGGTGAAGGGTAGAGGAGCGACGAAACGGAATCTACCCGACCGCCGAAGTGGGGTGCCACCGTTGACGCCACCGGGAGGCTTGCGGCAAACTAACCCCGTCCCCAGGACCTCCCTGTCTCGCTTCACGAGTCCGAATGCCCCTGAAGCTCCCCTCCGACCTGATGGTCAGCGTTTCCGGTGTTCGTGGCCGTGTCGGCGCGCCCCTGACCCCAGAACTCATCGTTGCCGTGTCTGCCGCCTTCGGTGCGTTCCTCCGGTCCGAAGGGGATATGGGGCCGGTATACGTCGCGCGGGATTCCCGCACCTCGGGTCCGATGTTCGTGCGGGCCGTCGTTTCGGGGCTCCTTTCGGTGGGCTGCGACGTCGTGACGCTCGGCGTGGTGCCAACGCCTACGCTACTGCTGGCCGTCGAGGACAGCGACGCCGCCGGCGGCGTGGGCGTGACAGCCAGTCACAATCCCGCGGAGTGGAATGCGTTGAAGCTCGTGGCGGGGGAGGGGATCTTCCTCGACGCCGATCGCTCCGCACGCTTCCAGAAGTACCTCGCGGAGATCGATCCACCGCGTGCCGCCTGGGACGCCATCGGCACCGCGCGCGAAGATGCGGGGGCGTGGGCGCGTCACCTCGAGCGGATCCTGGCGCTGCCGCACATCGATGTCGACTCGATCCGGCAGGCACACCTGCACGTGGCGCTCGACTGCGTGCGAGGCGCCGGCGGTCCGCCGGTGAGCCAACTTCTCCAGGAACTCGGCTGCACGTTTGCTGGAATCGGCCTCGAAACGGATGGCCTCTTTCCCCGCGACCCCGAGCCGACCGCCGCGAACCTGGCGGACCTCGGACGCCTCGTCCGCGAGGCGGATGCCGCGGCGGGCTTCGCGATCGATCCGGACGTGGACCGTCTGTCATTGATCGACGAGACGGGGCGCCCCCTCGGCGAGGACCTCACGCTGGCGCTCGCTTGCGCCGCCGTCCTGCGCCGGACCCCGGGTCCGGTCGTGACGAACCTGTCCACGAGCCAGGTGGTCGACGACGTGGCCCGCGCCTTCGGGTGTGAGGTCATCCGGGCCCCGGTCGGCGAAGTGAACGTGGCCCGTCGCATGCAAGCGGAGGACGCCGTAATCGGCGGCGAGGGCAACGGCGGCGTCATCCTACCCGCGCTCCACTATACGCGCGACGCGCCCCTGGCGGTGGCGCTGATTCTGCAGCATATGGTCGACGAGGGTGCGACCCTCGGCGAACTCGCGTCGCGGTGGCCAACCTACTCGATCGTGAAGCAGAAGGTGCACTTCCCGCGGGAAGGTCTGGAGCGGGCTTACGAGGCCCTTCAGAACGACCTTGGCGCGGACCGGACCGACCGGACCGACGGACTTCGATTGGCATGGCCTGGGCTTCGGAGTTGGTTGCACGTGAGGCCGTCGGGAACCGAACCGGTGGTCCGTCTGATCGCCGAGGCTCCGGACGGGCCAGCAGCGGCGGAACTGGTCCGCAGGGCTGGGGATGTACTCGCTGGGGTCGCCTGACCCTGCCATAGGCTCGTCACGACGAACGAAGGAGTTCCCGAATGTGCGGTATTGTGGCATACATCGGAGCGCGTGATGCCGCGCCGATCCTGCTCGATGGTCTGAAGCGGCTCGAATACCGAGGGTACGATTCTGCCGGAGTCGCCCTGGTCGACGGGGACCGCCTCCACGTGGTGAAGAAGGCGGGCAAGATCGGCGCGCTGGAAGAAGAGGTCGCTCGCGATGAGCCGGCGGGCACCTGTGGCATCGCGCACACGCGTTGGGCGACGCACGGCGCGCCCAACGAGCCGAACGCCCACCCTCACACATCGATGAACGGCGACATCGCACTCGTGCACAACGGCATCATCGAGAACGCCGATGCGCTCCGGACGCGCCTGCGGGGTGAGGGTTACACCTTTGTTTCCGAGACCGACACCGAGACGGTCGTCCACCTGATCGACTTCCTCTGGAAGGACGGCGAGCCCCTCGAGAACGCCGTGGTCGAGGCGCTGGGGATGGTGGAGGGCACCTACGGGATCGCGGTGATAGCGAAGCGTGACCCCGACAAGAT
>JBBSOM010000130.1:0-7006 GCA_038259715.1 Longimicrobiales bacterium | reverse complement strand
TCTTCGGTGACCCTGGTCAGCATGATGTTCCTGCTCATGGTGCGCGTGACCGACCCGCTCCTACCGCGCGCGCTCTTCGGGGTGCTGAACACGCTGCTCTGGTTTCCGAGCGGCGCGGTCTATCCACAGCAGGCGTTTCCCGGATGGATGCGGGCCATCGCGGTGGCCGACCCCTTCACCTACGCGGTCCACGGCCTGAAGAGCGTGCTCCTCAAGAACGCCAGCTTCGGCGCGATCAGCTTCGACCTGCTCTTCCTGGCCGGATTCGCGGTGGTGACGATGGGCGCGGCTACCCTGCTCTTCAAGAGGGAACTGTGAGTACCGCCGGGCGCGAGGGGGACGACGCCACCCGACAGCGTCTGCTCGACGCCGCGACGCGGCTTTTCGCTGCGGAGGGTTTCCAGCGGGTGACCGTCCGGTCCCTGGCGCGGGAGGCGGACGTCAATCTGGCCGCGGTGAACTACCACTTCGGCGGCAAGTTGGAACTATACCGGGAGGTCGTCGGCCGAGCCTTTGCCTGTACCGAGGACGACGTCACCATCCTCACCCCGGCGGGGATGTCGGCCGAAGAACGCCTGCGCCACTATGTCCGCACCTACATTCCCAGACTCATCGAGCCGAAGGGCGACGGGGTGTGGTTCTCGAAGCTCATGCGTCACGAGATGACGGCCCCGACCCCCCTCGCGCCCTGGATCGCCGAGCAGGTGATCCTTCCCAGGTTGCGCTTTCTGTCCGCGGCCGTTGCGGAGATGCTCGCAACGGACTTGGACGATCCACGCGTACCACGGTGCGTGATGAGCCTGCAATCGCAGTGTCTCTTCTACCTGAGAAGCCCCTTCCGCGACGCCGTCTTTCCGGGCCGGAAGGCGATGACCCGCACGGAGATCGAAGCCGCGGTCGAGCACGTGACGGTGTTCACGCTCGCGGGCATCGGGGCGCTGGCCGGGTAGTCGGAGCGGAGGCGTACCCGCGGCGGGCGCCGGGGCTGGGCGTGACCGGAGCCGGTCTCCCTGGCGTCGGGGGCCGCCCGCGCGTCACTTGGCTATCATGACGCGCGTATATCGTTTCCTCTCGTCGTTTGCGGTGCCCCTGCTCTGCGCCCTGACGGGGCGACAGGCGGTGGGGCAGGCGCCCATTTCGGCCCCTTCGATGATCGAGGGGGCCGCCGCCTCGCCCTTCGCGGCGCTCCGCTGGCGGAGTGTCGGACCCAACCGGGGTGGGCGCTCGATCACGGCCGCCGGCAGTGCGGCCCGGCCGCTCGAATACTGGTTCGGCGCGACGGGCGGGGGTGCCTGGAAGACGATCGACGGCGGGACGACCTGGCGCCCCGTCACCGACGGATGGCTCGCGACCTCCTCGGTGGGCGCGCTCGCCGTGGCGCCGTCGGATCCCGACGTCGTGTGGTTGGGCATGGGTGAAGCCGAACTGCGCGCCAACGTGATGCAGGGCGACGGCGTCTACCGGACGACGGACGGCGGGCGGAGTTGGGTGCACGTGGGCCTCGAGGACACCCAGGCGATCGGCCGCATCCGCATCCACCCCGAAAACCCGGACGTCGCGTGGGTCGCGGCGCTCGGCCACCCGTTCGGCACCAACGAACAACGGGGCGTCTTCCGCACCCGGGACGGCGGCCGCACATGGCAGAAGGTGCTCTACCGAGATGAGCGGACCGGTGCGGTCGACCTCGCGCTCGACCCGGCCGACCCGGACGTGCTCTACGCCACGCTGTGGGAGGTGTACCGGCGCCCCTGGAAGCTGTGGAGCGGCGGTCCGGGTAGCGGGATCTTCAAGTCCACGGACGGCGGCGACACGTGGACGGAACTGACACGGAACCCCGGCTTTCCCGGCGGCGTGCTCGGAAAGATCACGGTCGCGGTGGCCGCGACGTCCAACACGGTGTACGCCAACGTCGAGGCGGAGGCGGGTGGTGTCTACCGTTCGGACGACGGAGGCGCGACCTGGCGCCGGGTTAACGGAGACCGTGACCTCTGGCAGCGCTCCTTCTACTTCCTGCGCTTGACGGCCGACCCCGTCGATCCCGAAACCCTCTGGGTCATGAGCTTCCGGCTGGAGAAGTCGAGCGACGGCGGCAGGACGTTCCGGCCGGTGCCCGGCCCCCACGGGGACCACCACGACCTGTGGATCGACCCCGACGACCCGCGCCGCATGATCAACGCCAACGACGGTGGCGCCGTCGTATCCACGAACGGTGGCGAGAGCTGGACGTCCGAGGCGTATCCAACCGCACAGATCTACCGCGTGGCCACCACCGCCGACTTCCCCTACCACGTGTGCGGCGCGCAGCAGGACAACACGACCGTGTGCGTGCCGAGCAGCGGCGAGGGGAACGCGTCGCCGGGCATCGCCGCACCCGGCGATTTTTTCTACGCGGTCGGTGGTGGGGAGAGCGCGTACATCGCGCCCGACCCACGCAATCCGGATGTCTTCTACGCGGGCGCGACCAACACGCTCGACCGCTTCGACCGGCGTACCGGGCAGGCCCGGGACGTGCAGCCCAACCCCTACCTGGTCATGGGCGAGCCCGCGGAGGCCATGGCGGAGCGGTGGAACTGGGTGTACCCGATCGTCTTTTCGGGGGCGGAGCCCGACGCCCTGTACGCGGGCTCCCAGCACCTGTGGCGCACCCGGGACCAGGGGCGCACCTGGTCCCGCATCAGCCCGGACCTGACCCGCGCGGACCCGACGACGCTCGGTGACTCGGGCGGGCCCATTATCCTCGATCAGGACGGGCCCGAGATCTACGGCACCTTGTACACCCTCGCTCCTTCGCCGCTGGAGCCCGCCACCCTGTGGACCGGCTCGGACGACGGGAGCGTGCACGTGACCCGGGACGCCGGCGCGCACTGGGCGGACGTGACCCCACTGGACATGGAGCCGAACACGCGCATCGGCCTCATCGACGCGTCGCCATACAGTGCGGATGGGGCGTACGTCGCGGGGCGTCGCTACGAGATGGACGACCGCGCGCCCTACGCCTGGCGCACGCGCGACGGCGGTGCGACGTGGAAGAGCATCGTGGACGGCATGGCCCCGGGCGCCTTCGTGCACGCGGTGCGGGAAGACCCGGTCCGTGCGGGGCTGCTATGGGCGGGCACGGAGCATGGCGTGTACGTGTCGTTCGACGACGGCGACCAATGGCAGCCCCTCTCGCTGAACCTTCCCGACGTGGCGGTCACGAGCCTGGCCGTGACGGAGCGCGACGTCGTGATCGCGACGCACGGCCGGTCCTTCTACGTCCTCGACGACGTGGCGCCGCTTCGGCAGTGGGAGCCGGGCACGGACGCCGAGTCGCTCCACCTGTTCACGCCGACCCCGGCAGTCCGCCGCGTGTACCCTGCGGACCTGGACGTCTTCCTGGGGGCTCCGGCGCGCGCGGTCACCGTGGAGGTCCTCGACGCCGTGGGCGCGCCGGTCCGCACGCTCGTGGACGGAGAGGCCATGGCCGCGGGGCTGCGGCGCGTGCGTTGGGATCTGCGCTATCCGGGCGCGACGGTCTTCGACAATCTGATCCTGGAGGGCGGGGACCCATCGGTCGGGCCGCTGGCTCCTCCCGGCCGGTACCAGGTGCGCGTCACCGCCGACGGAAGCACGAACACACGGCCGTTCGACGTGGCGCGGGACCCGCGCTTGCGGGACGTGACCGACGCGGACCTCGAGGAGCAGTTCCGGTTGGCGGTTCGCATCCGTGACGCGACGAGCGCCGCCAACGAAGGCGTGATCCGGATCCGGGCGCTCCGGGAGGCATTGCGGCAGCGCGTGGCCGGAGTACCCGAGGGGCCGGCACGAGACGCGGCGGACGCCGTGCTGCGCCACCTCGCCGAGGTGGAGGGCTCGCTGTACCAGGTGAAGAACCACAGCCCCAAGGACAAGATCGCCTACCCCATTCAGCTCAACGACCGTCTCACCGGGCTTCGCTCGCTGCTCGAGAGCGGGGACGAACGGCCCACGGAGGCGCAGTACCGGGTCTTCGGGGACCTTTCGGACCAGCTCGACGCGCAGCTCCGCCGGCTCGACGCGATCGTGAACGACGAAGTGCCGCGGTTGGACAGGTTGATCGCTTGATGGCCCTTGGTTGAAAGAGCGCGGTCACGAGGCACTTGCCCCCCGGGCCCGAACCGCCTTGGTTTGACGAAGTCCGTGCTCGTTTTCGACTCGTCGAGGAGGTCGTGGTGGCGGCACCGTTTCGCTGGAAGACGAAGGGCGATGTGATCGCCGTGGAGGATGTCGCCGAGAGGGGCGTCGCCCCCGTGATCCTGGGGCTCAGCGTGATCCTGGCGATCTTCGCGATCACGATGGCGGCACGCTTCGCCGTGCCGATTCCCGGAACGCCGGTTCCCATCACGCTCCAGGACGTGGCGGTCTTCTTGGTGGGCATCGTGCTCGGGCCGACCGCGGGCGCGTCTGCCGTGCTCGGGTACGTGTTGGCCGGCGCCGCGGGCGCCCCGGTCTTCGCCAACGGTCACGGTGGGCTGGCCTGGCTCATGGGTCCGACCGGTGGCTACCTGCTCGCTTACCCGGCGTGCGCCTGGCTGGTGGGCACGGCCAGCCGCCTCGCGGTCGCGCGCGGGCGTTGGCTCGTCCTGCTCGGGGGTGTCTTGGCCGCCCAGGCCGTGCTCTTCATGGGGGGAGCACTTCAGATGGGGCTTCTCACGGGGCAGGGATTCATGCATACGCTGGCCCTCACGGTCACGCCGTTCGTGCCGGGCGTATTCGTGAAGACCGCCCTGCTCGTCGGGCTGGCCTCCCGCGTGAAGCCACGGCGTTCGGGAGAACCGTCGTAGCCCGCGTCGCGTCGCTCCACGTCTATCCGCTGAAGTCCGCCGCGGGTATCGCGGTCGACACGATCCGGGTCGACCCGGTGGGGCTCGAACTCGACCGCCACTGGATGGTCGTGGACGAGGACGGGCGCTTCATGAGCCAGCGCACGTATCCGCGCATGGCGCTCCTCGGCACATCTCTGGCGGACGGGGTGCTCCACGTCGATGCTCCCGGCCTCGACACGCTGGTGCTCACTCCGGAGGACGATGTCTTCGACGTGTCGAAGATCCAGGTCTGGTTCGAGTACCGGCCGGCCGCGGACATCGGAAGGGCGGCCGCGGAGTGGATGTCGGAGGCCCTGGGCACGACGTGCCGGGTCGTGCGCGCAACGCTGCCGGAGGACGGCGCCCGCTTGTCGCCCGAGGGGCTCGTGCGCCACGGCTTTGCGGACGCGCTGCCGGCGTTGGTCATCTCGACGGCCTCGCTCGACGACCTCACCCGGCGGCTCGCCGAGCGCGGCGTCGACGCGCTCCCCATGAACCGCTTCCGCCCCGGTCTGGTCGTGACGGGCACCGAGCCGTATGAGGAGGACGCATGGACGACGGTGCGTGTCGGCGACGTGTCCGTGCGCGGCGTCCGCCCCTGTCCACGCTGCGCGACCACCATGGTGGATCAGGATCGCGGGGTATCCGCGGGGCCCGAGCCGCTTCGCACCCTGGCCGCGTACCGGAGGACGGAGCGCGGAGGCCCCATCTTCGGGATGAACGTGGCCTTCGACGCACCGGGTGTGCTCCGCGTGGGCGATCCTGTGGTATCGACGGAAGCCGCGAGCTGAGCTCACGGCCAAAGGCCGCCCTATTTGCGCACCAGCTTCCGGTACTTCACCCGGTGCGGCTGCTCGGCGGCAGGCCCCAGCCGGCGTACCTTGTCCTCCTCGTACTCGTGATAGTTGCCTTCGAACCAGCGCACCTGGGAATCGCCCTCGAACGCCAGGATGTGCGTCGCGACCCGATCGAGGAACCAGCGGTCGTGCGAGATCACGAGCACGCATCCTGCGTAGTCGAGAATGGCGTTTTCCAGCGCTCGTAGCGTATCCACGTCCAGGTCGTTGGTCGGCTCGTCGAGCAACATGACGTTCCCGCCGGACTTGAGCAGCTTGGACAGGTGGAGCCGGTTCCGTTCGCCGCCGGAAAGCAGGCCCACCTTCTTCTGCTGGTCAGCGCCCCGGAAGTTGAACCAGGACAGATACGCCCGCGGGTTCACCTCGGCGCGGCCGAAGTAGAGGATATCCGCCCCCCCGCTGACCTCTTCGAAGACCGTCTTGTCGGGATTCAGCGTTTCGCGCGATTGGTCCACGTACGAGAGCTGCACGGTCTGACCGACTTCGAGGGATCCCGAATCGGGCTCTTCCTCGCCGACGATCATGCGGAAGAGCGTCGTCTTGCCTGCGCCATTGCCCCCGATGATGCCGACGATCGCCCCGGGCGGGACGTCGAAGGTCAGATCGTCGATGAGCAAGTTGTCGCCGAAACCCTTGGTCAGCCCCTCGGCACGGATCACGGTACCGCCCAGGCGCGGTCCCTTTGGGATGAGGATTTCCGCGGTCTTGAGTTGCTCGCGCTCGTCGGCGTTCACGAGGTCCTCGTACGCGCTCATGCGCGCCTTGCCCTTGGCCTGACGCGCGCGCGGCGACATGCGGATCCAGTCGAGTTCGCGCTCGAGCGTCTTCTGGCGTGCGCTCTCCTGCTTCTCCTGGATGCGCAGGCGCTCCTGCTTCTGTTCGAGCCAGGATGTGTAGTTGCCCTTCCAGGGGATGCCTTCGCCGCGGTCCAGTTCGAGGATCCACTCGGCGACGTTGTCCAGGAAGTACCGGTCGTGCGTGATCGCGACGATCGTGCCCGGGAACGCGCTCAGGTGGTGTTCCAGCCACTCCACGCTTTCGGCGTCCAGGTGGTTGGTGGGCTCGTCGAGCAGGAGCATGTCGGGCTGCTCCAGCAGCACGCGGCACAACGCGACCCGGCGGCGTTCTCCGCCGGACAGCGTAGTCACGTCCGCGTCGCCCGGGGGCAGGCGGAGCGCGTCCATCGCGATCTCGAGCTGGCGGTCGAGCTCCCACGCGCCGGCCGCGTCGATCTGGTCCTGAAGCCGCGCCTGCTCCTCGAGCAGCGCGTTCATCTCCTCGTCGGTCGAGATCTCGCCGAACTTCAGGTTCACGTCCTCGAAGCGC
>JBBSOM010000129.1:0-7018 GCA_038259715.1 Longimicrobiales bacterium | reverse complement strand
CTCGCGCACCACCAACGTGCCGTCGCCGTCACCCGGGGTGAGCTGATACGCCAGCCAGTGGCCGTCATGGCTGACGACATCGTTCTGGATGCTCTTCCAGATGTCGTAGTCGGAGTGGTCGAGGGCCCTCTTCTGCTGGGCCTGAACGGGATGGGCGAAGGCCACGAGCGAGGCCGCGGCGATGAGTATCTTCCCGAGATCCATGGTGTCCTGCCAGAAACGGTTTGAACGAGCGTCTTCGAACGGTAGGGACTGTGCGCGGGCGCGGCAACGACCGACGAAGCACGTCATGGCGCTGCCGCCACTCACATCCGAGATTGGGAAGTTGCCCCCCCCAGGCGGCGGAAGCATCAAGGAGGTTCAGGCATGCTGGGCAGGGAAGACGCCATCGGGCATCCCGCACTGACCGACCCGGCCACGGGTCTCGCGAACCGCCTCCACTTCGAGGTGGTGTACAGCTACCTTTTCGCGATTGCGGACCGGGGCGTCCCGTTCACGCTGATGTTGATCTCCACATCGGTTCCGGATGATCAGGCGCTGCACGTCGTCGGGGAACGCATCAAGGACATGACGCGCACCTCCGACCTGATCGCGCACCTGGGCGAGGGGCGGTTCGCCGCACTGCTGCTGAGCAGCAACCTGTCCGGCGCGCGCATCGCGGCGGATCGCTGCGAGACGGCGCTCCTCGAAGTCGCCACGGGCGCCGTGTCCATAGGCCTCGCGGTCTACCTGCCGGAGATGAAGGAGCCGTCCGAACTGATCGACGCCGTCGACTCCGCGCTTCGCAAGGCCGAAGCGGCCGGGGGTGGCTTGGAGATGGCGGGGTAGCCGAAGGCTGGCCGATCCCAGGCCCTCAACAAGCCGAGGCGGCGTCGTCCTTGACCAATTCGATCACATCCGGCTGGTTCGGCACCACGCACAGGAACTCGAACGGCTCGGCCCCCTCGGCCTGGTACGAGTGCGGCATCCCGGCCGGGATGTAGACGACATCACCGGCCTTCACCTGATGGACGTCGTCGCCCAGCGTGATCTTCGCCCCTCCGCGCAGCACGTACTGTTCATGCTCGACGGTATTGGTGTGGCGCGGCATCCCGCCGCCGGGCTGCATGATGAAGCGGCGGAGCGCGAAGTTCGGGCCCTGGTCGGGCCCGATGAGCACCTGACGGGTGGTTCCGGTCCCGGCCTTCACTTCCTCGGCCGGAAGACCGTCGGCGTGCGTTACGGACACGGTCGACTCCTTCTCGGGGGTGGGTACGAAAATGATGGGAAAGACGGACCCCCGCGCAAGGCATGTGGCGGAGGACGCGACGTGCCGCGCCCACTCGGGGAGCACCGTCACCAGAACATGAGCGCCAGCGCGGCGAGCGCCGACGTGAGCACCGTCACCGGCACACCGACCCGGGCGTGGACGCGCCAATCGATGGGTATGCCGCCCTTCGCGGCCTGTTCCACAACGATGATGTTGGCAATGCTCCCCACCACAAGAAGGTTTCCCGCCAGCGTGCTCGACAGCGCGAGCACGGCCCCTGCGCGCGCTCCGTGGGCCACGGGAAGAAGCAACATGACCGCGGGCACGTTCGAGACGACATTGCTCAAAGTCACACTGATGCCGAAGAGCCACGCCGGATGGGACAGGTCGACGCCACGGGTCGTCAACGCCGTGAGGGCCCCCGCGGCGAGCCCCGAGTCCGCCAGCGTGCCATTGACGATGAAGAGCGCTGTGAACAGGACGAGCAATGGCCAGTCGACCAGGCCCAGCATCTCGCTCGAGTGAAAGCTGCGCCCCGACAACACGACGCCCGCAGCCGCCAGCGCGACCAGTTCCCGGGGCCACGGCGCGAACAAGAAGGCGAGTACGACCAATGCGGCCAGGACCGCACCTTTCACCGCCTGCCATCGCTGGAAGGGGACGCCCTCCGGGAACGAGCGGGCGGCGCCGGGCTGGATGTCCGCAACAGGCATACCGACCCGACCGCCAATCGCCAATGCGCCTGCGTCGGCGGCCAGCCAACGGCCCCTGTACACCAAGCGCACGACGAGCCAAACGGCACCCAACCCGAGCGCCGCCGGCACCACAGCGTGCGCCGTGTACCCGGCGAAGTGTAGACGCAGGGCCTGCCCCACCAGGATGTTCTGCGGATTGCCGATAAGCGTGGCGGCCGAACCCACGTTGGCGGCGCACGCAACGGCCAGCAGGAAGGGTACGGGGTTCAGGCGCCGCTCGCGGCACAGCTCGATCACCGCCGGCGTGACCGCAAGCGCCACGATATCGTTCGTGAAGACTGCGGACAGCGACCCCACCAGCCCGATGATCAGAGCCAGGAGGAGGGAAGGGCTGGCGTCGGCACGGCCGATCCGACGGGTCGCCGCGTGATACACCCCGCCGAGCCGGAGTTGAGCCGACAGGACCATCATGCCGAACAGAAGCGAGAGCGTGGGTAGATCGATGTGATCGACCGCGCCCTCGAGGGAGACCTCACGAGAAACCAGTAGCGCGATGGCCCCAAGCAGCGCAATGCCGGTCCGTCCGAGGCGGAGCCGCGGGAGGTCCCCCAGGAACATGCCCGCGTAGACCAGAAGAAAAACCGCGAGGACCATGTGGGGACCAAGGAGCTCCGGACGGCAGGAAGGGGCCCCTGAAGATCGACCGCAGCGCGGCGCAGGCAAGCGCCTCCCACCCGTGGGTCGGCGCTCCGACCAGGTGGACTGCCGACCCATAGGTAAAAAAAATCCGATGAGACTCGCGCCTCACCGGACCAGCGAAGGGTATCTGTAGACCCTCCCGCCAACAAATACCCTTCACTACCCATTCGCTGGCCTATGATACCGGACCGAAGGGGGCGCCGCCGTCGGGAAAAGTCCGGTTGCCGGTGTAGGGGAATGCCCCACAAGCGGGAATGCGCCAAAGGGGCGGCTATACGTCTTCCTCGACGTGGAGTCCGAGGCCGGTCAGCGTACGGATGATCTCGTCGACGTGGTTCCGGCCTCGCGTCTCCATGTTCAGCACGATCTCCACATCGCCCATGCGGATGTCGGCGAACGCGCGCCGGTGGTACGTCTCGAGGACGTTGGCCCCCAGATCGGCCACGATGCGTGTGAGCCTTGCCAGCGAGCCCGGACGGTCGGGCACTTTGACCATGAGGTGGGCCAGGCGACCGTCGAAGACGAGGCCGCGATCGATGATGCGGCTGATCCGGGTAACGTCGATGTTTCCACCCGAAAGGATCGCCACGACCTGCTCGTTGGGCCGGAACGAGATACGGCCGTTCAGAAGCGCCGCCACGCCCACGGCGCCCGCACCCTCGACCATCGTCTTGCGGCGTTCCAGCAGCAGCAGGATGGCGGCGGCGATCTCCTCCTCTTCGACGACGACGATGTCATCGACGTAGCGCTCGATGATGGGGAAGGTGAGGTCGCCCACCTGCTTCACGGCGATCCCGTCGGCGAGGGTGTCGGTATTGGTGATCTGTACGATCGCGCCGGCGTCACGTGACGCGCGCGCGGACGCGGCGGCCTGAGCCTCGACCCCGATGAGGCGCAGGCGCGGCCTCGACTCCTTGAGGGCGACCGCGATCCCGGAGATCATGCCACCACCTCCGATGGGAACGACGATGGTCTCCACCCCGGGAAGCTGTTCGACGATCTCCAGACCCATCGTCCCCTGGCCCGCGATGACATCGAGGTCGTTGAACGCAGGCACCATCACCAGCCCATCTTCCTCTGCCAGGCGGCGCGCCTCCACGGCCGACTCGTCGAGAACGGTGCCGCGTTGAATGACACGGGCGCCGTGGCCGCGGGTGTTGGCCACCTTGATGAGAGGCGCCCCCTCCGGCATGACCACCGTCACCGGAATACCGAGCCGTCCGCCGTGGTAGGCCACGGCCTGCGCGTGGTTGCCCGCACTGGCGGTCACGACCCCACGCGTGCGCTCCTCGCCCGAAAGCTGGAGCATGCGGTTGAGCGCACCGCGGTCCTTGAAGGAACCGGTGCGCTGCTGGTTCTCGAACTTGAAGTACAGATCGCAGGAGATCAGGTCCGCCAATGAGCGCGCCGGCGTACACGGCGTTTCGACGATGCCCTCGGCGATGCGTGCGCGGGCGGCATGGACGTCGACCTCGGCGATCACGGCCGGAAGCCTACGCCTTCTTCCTATAGACGCCCATGCGGAGTGCGGGAGCCATCGAGTACTGGAAGTGAAGCCGGTTCTCCCCCTCGACGATCACGTTCCTGGTCTGCTGGTGCGTCTTCGGGTAGCCGTGACCGTCCCCGTCCTCCACGACGAGGATGCACTCCGGGTCGAGCCCCGCCTCCACCTCGAGAAGGCGCGCCTCCAGCCGGTCGAGCATGAGCTGCTCGGTGTGGTCCTGCACATTGCCCTCGGCGTCAGCCGTCAGCTCGTGGGTGGCCACCCGTTCGTATTCGACGTCGAAGGCCTCCGCGTCGAGCACGCGTTCTCTATCCCGCCGAAAGCCGATCTCGTTGAGCGCGGCGGCTTTGAAGTGGGGGCCCACGCTCTGAACCGTGGTCCCATAGCGCTTGAAGATCATGTGTCTACTCGGCGTTGGGGGTCAGCCGCCCGGGTTGAGGAGTTCTTCCAGCTCCTCGGGGCTCAGCTCTGCCGCGGACCGGGACCCCATGCCCTTCGGCGAGCGCGACGACCGCCCGCGTCGGGCGTGTGCGTGCTTCTCGGGCTGCGGCGTGCCGGCGTAATCGTATTCCGGAAGGTGCACGCGTTCGATAGCCCGGCCGAGTCGGTGCTGAAGCGTCTTGATCGCGCCCAGATCGGTCGCCGTGACGAACGTGACCGCCGTGCCGAGGGCACCGGCCCGCCCCGTCCTGCCGATCCGGTGCACGTAGTCCTCCGGGTCGAGCGGCACGTCGTAGTTGACCACGTGGCTGATGCCGTCGACATCGAGCCCGCGCTGCGCGATGTCGGTGGCGACGAGCACCCGGGTCTTCCCCCGGGCAAAGTGATCGAGGGCCCGTGTTCGATGCTTCATCTGCCGGTTCGAGTGCATCACGTCGGCGGAGATGCCCTCACGCTGCAACCTTGACTCGAGCACATCGGCGCCGGCCTTGGTCCGGGTGAAGACGAGCACCTGGTCCCAGTGGGGCTCCCGGAGGAGCTGGACCAGAAGGTCCGGCTTCTTCTCGGGCTTGACCGAGTAGAAGACCTCCTCGATACCGTCGGCGGTGGTACCCGACTTGGTTGCCTCGATCCACTCGGCGTCCTTCGTGATGCGCAGAGCGAGGTCGTGCACGCCGTTCGGCATCGTTGCGCTGAACAACATGGTCTGGCGGTCCGACGGCATCCCGCGCAGGCACTGCTCGATCTGAGGTCGAAAGCCCATGTCGAGCATCCGGTCGGCCTCATCGAGTACCAGGTAATGGACGTTGGACAGGTCCACCCGCTTCGACTGCATGTGGTCGATGAAGCGCCCCGGCGTTGCCACGATGACCTCGAAGCCCTTTTCCAGGGCCTCGATCTGTGGCCCGTATCCGACGCCACCGAAGATCGACTCGACGCGCACCGTCGTACCTTTTGCCAGGTGCTGCGTGTCTTCCGCCACCTGCTGGGCCAACTCACGGGTGGGGCATAACACGAGAACCTGGAGACCCTTGCCAGGATCGAGGCGCTCGAGCGCGGGGATCATGAAGGCGCCGGTCTTGCCGGTACCGGTCTGCGCGATCCCGACGACGTCCTTTCCGGCGATCCCCGGAGGGATGGCCCGGGCCTGGATCGGGGTCGGCTTCGACCAGCCGATCGCCTCGATGGCTGCGAGGCGGTCGTCACTGAGGTCCAGGTCCCTGAAATTCGCTACGTTCACGTATTCTCCATGCATGACCACAAACCCTAAAGGTAGGGGCTCCCCACCCGTATCAGGTAGGGCTCATTGCCTTCGATTTGGCCGCACCCGACGCGCGGGCGGACGAAAGCGATAGCCGAACCACAGGAGCCTACCCCACGACGAACTCCGCCATGCAGGCCATGGCCCGCTCGATTTCCTCGTCGGACGCGGCGTAGCTCATCCGGACCCAGCGGTCGTCCCCGAACGCGGCGCCCGGAATCAGGGCCACGCCCTTCTGCTCCAGCAGCGCGCTGCACCACGCCGTCGCGTCGGTGAGGCGGTCGTTGAAGAGGTGATCCACTCGGAAATACAGGTAGAACGCCCCCTGAGGGTGCACGAACGGCACGTCCGGGAGCAGTTCCCGCATGCGCGAGACCACGAGGTCCCGACGTCGGCGGAAGGCCGCCTCCATGTCGCAGACCGACGCATCTGCGGCGCCCACGTTGCTGAACGCTTCCAGCGCCGCGACCTGGGAGGGCGTACTCGTGTTGGAGGTGATCTGACTCTGGAGGTCGGCGAACTTCTTGGCTACCTCAGGAACGCACCACGAAAACCCGACGCGCCACCCGGTCATCGCGTAGCTCTTCGAGGCGCCGTCGATGAGCACGAAGTCGCCGAGGCTGGCTTCGGCCAGGTCGAGCACGCCTGCGGCGGCCTTGCGATCGTCCTCATGGTAGATGTTCCGGTATATCTCGTCCGAGATCAACCAGATGCCGCGGTCCCGGGCCCATTCGGCCAACGCCGTCAGTTCGTCCAACGTGTAGACGGCGCCGGTCGGATTGCATGGGGTGTTGATGATCAGCCCGCGGGTCTTGTCGGTCGCGGCCGCATCCAGTGCCGCCGGCGTGAGCTTGAAGTCGTCGGCCTCCTCCCCGAACACCTCGACGGGGGTGGCCCGCGCGATCGTGACCAGATCCGGGTAGCTCGTCCAGAAGGGAGCCGCCACCAGCACCTCGTCGCCCGGCCCGAACAGGCAGAACGTCGCGTTGAACAGGGACTGCTTCGCTCCGGCCGTGACCACCACTCCGGTCCAGTCGAGCGTCCGCCCGGCGCGCTCGCTGAGGCGGGCCGCGATCACCTTGCGCAGAGCCGGAATGCCAGGAGGCGGCGTGTAGCGCGTCTGGCCGCCCCGGATACCCTTCACCGCCGCGTCGGCGATGAAGACCGGG